>CANGOF010000036.1 GCA_947455515.1 Flavobacteriia bacterium | reverse complement strand
TACGAAGATGTGTACATGCAAAAAGATTATCCTTACATTAAAGAATACTAAAAAAGAAATAGAATGGCTGAAGTAATTTATATGCCGAAATTGAGCGATACAATGACGGAAGGAGTTGTAGCTGAATGGCATAAAAAAGTGGGTGATACAGTTGCAAATGGCGAATTGTTAGCTGAAATTGAAACAGATAAAGCTACCATGGAGTTCGAATCATTTTTTGATGGAACCCTTTTACATATCGGTGTTGAAAAAACAAAAGCTGCTCCTGTAAATGCTATTTTAGCAATTATTGGTGCTCCAGGGGAAGATATTTCTAGTTTATTAGCTGGTGCTCCAGTAGTAGGAGAAAAAGTAGAAACTCCTGCTGCAGTTACTCCAACTGCTGCTCCAGCAGCTGTACCAACTCCAACTCCTGTTGCTGCTCCAGTTGCAAAAGCTGCACCAGTAACTATTTCAAACGACGGTGGTAGAACGCTTGCTTCTCCATTAGCTAAAAAATTAGCGGAGGAAAAAGGAATCGATATTAATGCTGTTAACGGAACAGGTGACGGTGGACGTATTGTTAAACGGGATGTAGATCATTATGTACCTTATACTCCTGCAGTAGGTAGTGCAAATTACACATCCGTTGCTGGTGTTGAATCTTTTGTAGATGAACCTGTTTCTCAAATGCGTAAAGTAATTGCTAGACGTCTTTCTGAAAGCTTATTTACAGCACCTCATTTTTACTTAACCGTAGATGTTAACATGGATAATGCTATTGTTGCTCGCAAAGCAATGAACGCAAAAGAAGGTGTGAAGGTTTCTTTCAACGACATGGTTGTGAAAGCAGTAGCACTATCTTTAAAACAACATCCTGCAATCAATTCTTCCTGGTTAGGAGATGTTATTCGTCGTAACCACCACGTTCATATTGGTGTTGCGGTTGCTGTAGAAGATGGCTTATTAGTTCCTGTTGTTCGTTTTGCTGATACAAAAGGATTGTCTCAAATTGGAGACGAAGTAAAATCTTTCGCACAAAAAGCAAAAGATAAAAAATTACAACCTGCAGATTGGGAAGGAAATACATTTACAATATCTAACTTAGGAATGTTTGGAATCGATTCATTTACAGCGATTATTAACTCCCCAGATAGCTGTATTTTAGCCGTTGGAGGAATTAGTGAAGTACCGGTAGTGAAAAACGGACAAGTAGTTCCTGGCAATGTAATGAAATTAACACTTTCTTGTGACCACAGAGTGGTAGATGGTGCTTCAGGTGCTTCATTCTTACAAACGCTTAAGGGTTACTTAGAGAATCCTGTTTCAATGTTAGTATAATTCTAATTATATAACTATTTTTAAACGTCCTTTTCATTTCGAGAAGGACGTTTTTTTTTTGTGAAATGAACCTCAAATTGACTAACATTTTATTATTCAGCTTACTGCTTTTCTTTTATGGGAAGGCTAGTGCTCAGTTAGAAGGTGTAACCGAATTTGACACCGCAAAAATAGCATCCTTAGTAGATCAAATAAGTTTAGATAGTACGCAAATTGTGATTTTAGGGGAAGAAGCCCATTACGATGGCATTGCAATGACTATAAACCAAAAAATAATTACTGAACTTGTTCAAAAATATGGATTTAACACCTTATTGATTGAATCCGATTTTGAAAGTTTGTTGAGTATTCAAAAAATGATTAAAAAGCATCATGAAAACGATTATAACAACGAAATTAAAAGTATCAAAGGAGAAGAGGATCACAATTTAAAATCTAACATTTATAAAAGTTGGGCGCATACAAAGGAGTTTAAAAATATTTTAGAATTGTATCATTCAGATCAATTAGAAATATTAGGTTTTGACTCTAAAATGCATGGACTTTTTGTGAGAAAACATTTTAAAAATCATTATTATCATCATTTATTTTTTAAAGACTTTAAACCGAATGAGAAAGAAGAAAAAGTCTACCACCTTGTTTTAAAAAGTTTAATTGAAAACGAATTTCAAGATTCAACAAACATAAACAATCAAAAAGCTTTTCTAAATTTAATTACTAAAGCGCAATCTTTCTATACAGATACTTTGACGCATAATTACCAAACTTTAAAAAGTATTAAAAATTACGCCCATCAAATTTGGATTGAAAAAGAATCCCCGTTAAAATACATGTGCATGCGGGATGTAAATATGGTTTGTAATGTAGATTATTTATTAAAAACGGAATTAAAAAATAAAAAAGTAATTATTCTTGGGGCAAATCTTCACGTGGAACCAGGAATTGTGAAATTAATTGATAACTATGTAGACTATAATATTGGGGATTATTTAAAGAAGAATTATAATACGATTTCTATAGTACCAATAAACTATAAAGGTAAAAGAGGTTCCTACCAAGGCGTGGTAAAAATACAAAAACCTAAAAAATTTATGTTAGCCAGTAAACTTCATAAATTTAATTACCATTTTGCTTTGGTTGACCTAAATAAAATAGCACCAGAAACACTAATCTATACTCATGATTTAGTAGTTCCTTCAGTCTATGGGGATTATTTAATTTTTATTGATAAAACGAAACCTTCCACATTTATACCTCAATGAAATTAACACATATTGTAATTCTTTTTATTTCCTTTCAAGGTTTTACGCAAGTAGCTCCTTTCATTGACTACAATGGCTATTTTCAAACGTTTTACAAAGGAAATATACGTATGTTAGAAATGCAGAGAATTACTTCCTTTGATGCTGGTGATTATATTGCCCCTTACATTGATGGAAAAGGTAATTTTAAAATATACAATGGAGAAAAAGTAGACCAAATTGCCATTCAAAGTGTTAATTATAAGTACTCCGATTACTTAGTTGCTTGGAAGATTGGTTCAGGTATTTACAGTTACGATAATGGAGCGAAAAAACTGCTCACACTTTTTGGTGGGGAGTATATTGTGAAAGATAGTATGGTTGTTTTTCAAGATACCCGATTTAAAACACTAAATGTTTTATACCGTGGTGAAATTATCCAACTGATGCAACAAACAGGAGATATGTCAATGCCTGATTGCATTGGAGAAAATATCATTGGATATAAAGATAATGGGGATGTATTTCGTGTTTTTTGGAAAGGTAAAATATATGAAGTAGGTGGGACAGAATTAGGTATGACTTTTCAAGCTGGAACTGACATTTTATGTTTTAATGATGCGATAAATAAAACCTTTGCAGTTTTTGATAAAGGAACTTTTATGGATGTAGAAGGGATGTATATGAAAAACTACAAAGCGGGAAGAGGTTTTATTGTTTATGAGGACCAAGCTGGAAATCTTTGGAAATACCAAAATGGACAAAAGTCAAACATAACCGATTTTAACAGTGGAATTTGGGATGTTAAAGACGATGTTCTCTTTTGGAATGAAAACAATCTATTTTTTACGTTTTTTAATGGAGAAAAGAAATCCATTTGCAATTATAAACCGGATGATTATCAATTAAAAAACAATGTCATTGCTTTTCGAAATGCACAAGGTGGAGTTTCAGCATTTGTGGATGGTAAGCTAACTATCCTTACAATTCAAAAAGATGCGTCCTATACAATTTTAGGAAGTAGCGTTTTAGTCGAACTTTTTAATAAATCCTTTCTTTATTTTTCTGAAGGAAAAACTATAACTAATTAAATTATGAAATTATTTTTTTTAACTCTTTTTATTACAATAAGTAGTATTGCGATAGCACAGCGACCGGGGTCTGGAAATAAAATAGGGGTTTTATCCGGTACTGTCGTGGATTCAATATCGAAAAAACCTTTAGAATACGCTTCTGTTAAATTATTTTCTCAACTAGATTCAAGTTTTGTGATGGCTATTTATACAGATGTGAGTGGAGAATTTATGCTCTATCAAATTCCTTCCGGAAAATATTTCGCCAAAATAATTTTAATGAATTATACAACGAAATGGATCAAAGACATTAGTTTTTCTTCTGAAAAACCAGACAGAGTAATGGGAATGGTGAAATTATCTCCAGACGATTCTAAACAATTAGAAGTCGCACAAGTTGTAATTAATAAAAAAATACTAGAGACTTCTTTCGATAAAAAAGTATACAATATTTCAGAAGATTTAACTTCAAAAACAGGAACGGTCAATGATGTTTTAAGTAATATTCCATCTATCGAAGTGGATCAAGATGGTAAGATATCATTAAGAGGTGATGGCAATGTAACCATTCTTATTGATGGGCGACCAAGTATGATGACTGGAAACAGTGCAAAAAGCTTCTTAGATGCATTACCAGCTAACATGGTAGAACGTATTGAATTAGTGACAAATCCGTCTGCAAAATACGACCCGGATGGCACTTCTGGAATAATTAATATTGTGCTAAAAAAGAATAAATTAAGAGGGATAAATGGAAATATAAATGCAAGTGCAGCTACTGGAAATATTTTTAATGGCTCTTCTTCCTTAAGTATGCGAAACTCTAAAATGAATTTATATGGAACGTATTCATACAAACATTATGAAGGTGCGAGAAATAATTTTGGTGAAATGAATCGTCACTTTGGGGACTCTTTATTTCGTTTAAATCAAAATCGTTTAGGTACGGATTATAATGTAGGTCATACTTTAAAAATTGGTGCTGATTTTTACTTGAAAGATAGACATGTGTTAGGTGTAAATATGACTGGAAGTTTAGGGGAAAGAAACCGTGCTGGAGATTTAGTAAATCAACAATTAAACGGTGCTGGTTTATTATTGAGTCAATGGAGTCGTATTTCCTTTGACCCTTCTAAACAAAAAAACATGGATGTCAATCTGAACTATAAATACGATTTTAAAGAAGATAAAGGATCTTTATCTTTTGATGCTACACAATCTTTCGGCATAGATACAACAGGAGGGAAGTACGATCAATTTTACACTTCAAAACCACAAATAAATCAAAAATTAGCAAACTTAGAAAACGACCGTGTTTCCACTGTAATGTTGGATTATGTTCGAGTTTTACCTAAAAGTATTCGTATTGAAGCAGGTGCTAAAACAATTATTCGTAATTCATTGATAAATTCACATTCAGAAACAAAAGATTCTTTAGGTGTATTTAACGATGATAAACTTTCCACTTTTAGGTATAGCTACGATGAGCAAATTTATTCTACGTATGGTAATTTTGCACAACATTTAGGTAAATTCAAATACCAAGGAGGTTTACGCTTGGAAAAATCCTTTCAAACACCAAATTTACTTTCCACAAATCAAGTATATGCAAAGAATTATTTTAATTTATTTCCCTCCGCATTTTTAACCTATACTTTAGTTAAAGATGTTGATTTAACTTTAAATTATAGTAAACGTATAAATCGTGCAACTAATGAAAATTTGAATCCCTTTACAAGTTGGTCAGATCCATACAATTTACGCAAAGGAAATCCTGAATTAAAGCCGGAATTTATAGATTCATATGAGTTAGGCATTGGGATGAATAAGAAAAAACTTTCCATCAACGGAAGTGTTTATTTCAGGGAATCAAGAGATGTAATTCAGCGATATAGAATGTATT
Organism: Flavobacteriia bacterium; assembly: GCA_947455515.1. Taxonomy (GTDB): domain Bacteria; phylum Bacteroidota; class Bacteroidia; order Flavobacteriales_D; family Crocinitomicaceae; genus CANHVK01. The sequence continues at coordinate 21,131 of CANGOF010000036.1, read as the reverse complement.
ACCCAAATGGATATGCTGCCGTAACCTATATAAATATTGAAAAATCACAAAGTTTTGGAACGGAATTAATCGTTACTTACCGTCCATTTATGTGGTGGAAAAATGTACTGTCTTTTAATGGGAATGAGATTAAATATTTTGATTCGAAAGTATTACAAACCCCAACCACAGGGTTCAACTGGAGTATGAAATACATTGGTTCGTTTGATTTTTGGAAAAAAACAGCTTCCATTCAAATCAATGGTAAATATAATGCGCCAATTATTACACCGCAAGGAACAGCTCAACCTCGAGCGTCAATGGATATTTCGGGAGAGAAAAACTTTAAAGAGGGGAAGTGGTCAATCGGATTTAAAGTTTCGGATGTATTTAATACACAAGAATTCAGAATACACGTAGATTTACCAACGGTTAACCAAACATCTACATTTAAACAAACTACTCGTCGTTTCTACTTGAATTTCGCCTATAAATTTGGTAAAATGGAGGTTTCTAAAAAAGGTAAAATCACGAATGAAAATAGTGGTGGTGGAATGGATTTTTAATTTTTTTTGGTATGTAGGGATGTAGCATGCTACATCCCTACACCCAAAAAAACATCCCTACACACAAAAATTCATAATCCCATAATTTGAATAACCTGTTTCGCTTCCTTAGTGTCGTGTACGCGTAATATTTTAGCACCTGACAACAAGGCTTTTGTATGTAATACCGTAGTTCCATTTAAGGATTCTTCCGGGGTAATACCTAATTTATTATAAATCATTGATTTTCTGGAAATACCTACTAATAGAGGTTTGCCTAAAAAATGTAAATCCGATAAACGATTTAATAAATCGTAATTTTGTTCTAAAGTTTTAGCGAACCCAAAACCTGGATCGAGAATCACATCGTTAATTCCCAATTGTTGTAATTGATTTAATTTTTGAGAAAAATAAGTTACCACTTCTTTAAATAAGGATGTATATTGAGTGTGTTGATGCATGGTTTGAGGAGTACCTTTTGAGTGCATTAATATGTAAGGGCACTGAAAGTTACTAACAACTTTTAAAATGCTTGGGTCAATCTCTCCTCCACTAATATCGTTGATGATTTGCGCTCCAACTTCTAAAGCTTCTTGTGCCACTTGCCCACGAAAGGTATCACAACTAATTAGGATGTTTGGAAATTCCTTTCTTATTGCTTGAACCACTGGAACAACTCGTTTAATCTCTTCTTCTTGAGGTACTTCCGGTGCTCCAGGTCTAGAAGAGTAACCACCTATATCTAAGATGTCAGCACCATCTAATATGTGTTGCTCAGCTTTTTTCAAGGCTTGTGAAATCGTGTCTATACGACTGTCAGAGTAGAAAGAATCGGGAGTGCAATTCAAGATACTCATCACCTTAGGTGTTACTAAATCAACCAAGTTTTTGCCTATACGAATATTGTTAATCATTGGAAAATTATTATCTTCAACATCTATTTTTAGTTATACAAAATGACAAATACAACAGAACAATATACAAAAGTAATTTCATCCTGCAGAGATATTTTTTCAAAGAAAACAAAAGATTACGGAACTGCATGGAGGATTTTACGTGCAAGTTCACTGACTGACCAACTTTTTATTAAAGCACAACGTATTCGAACATTACAAGAAACAGGAGAAAGTCTTGTTGGGGAAGGAGTCTATGAGGAATTTCAAGCGATTGTAAATTATTGCATTATGGCTTTGATTCAATTAGAACACATAGAATTAGTAGAAATGGAACTTGGGGAAGAAAAAGCGATTGCATTTTACGATCATTATTCCAAAGAAGCATTTGAATTAATGCAACGAAAAAATCACGATTACGGAGAAGCTTGGAGAGACATGCGCGTTAGTTCCCTTACGGATTTAATCTTAATGAAAATCTTACGTGTAAAACAAATTGAAGATAATAAAGGAAAAACCATCATGAGTGAAGGTATCGATGCGAACTATTTTGATATGCTTAATTATGCCGTTTTTTCATTAATTCATTTATCTGAAAATTAATAAAGTATGAAAGCAATTTTTGATTGGAAAGGTCAGTCGTTTGTTCTGAATTCCATTTTTATTTTTATAAATCTAATCGGTGTTACATTGGTGACAATGGGATTCCACCCAAATTTTGAAGAGACGCAAACCGCTTTAGTTTCCATTGGATTATTGATACTAATTCTTAGTGTTGTTGGACTCGTAATTTTTAAAGGTAAATTATTCATGTCCTTAGTTTCACGAATTTTAGTTGGTGGACTTTTTATAGTTTCTGGATTAATTAAAGCGAATGACCCCGTTGGATTCAGTTATAAATTAGAAGAATATTTTGAAGATGGTGCTTTGGCTTTTCGAATAAAAGAATGGTTTGGTATGCCTGGTTTTTCTTTGGAATTCTTAATTGATTTTGCGTTGTTTTTCAGTGTGTTAATCTGCATTATTGAAATTGTTTTAGGAGTATTAGTTTTGATTGGTGGTAAAATTAAATTTACCTCATGGATGTTATTGTTAACCATGATTTTCTTTACATTTTTAACTTGGCATACAGCTAATTGCGATGCAAATAAGAAGTTTTTAGATAGTGATACTTATGCTTATAATGACCCGGTTGGGATAGCTAAACGGCAAGAAGCGAAAACAAATAAAGACATTAAAATTGTATCCGATACAAAAGATGAAATAGTGGTTGATGAAATGAAACAACCGCAATGTGTTACCGATTGTGGTTGTTTTGGGGATGCTATGAAGGGGTCTGTTGGTCGTTCGTTAACTCCCTCCGAATCCTTATGGAAAGATTATTTATTGGTTTATTTTGTCCTTTGGATTTTCTTTACGCAAAAACGGATTTTACCGAATACAAACAAGGAAAATACGTATATTCTACCAATAGCATTGGTGGTAGTTTTATTTTTCTCTTTTGTTTTTGGTTGGTATTTCCCAGTGTTTTTTGCTTTCATATGCTTAATTACCGCTTTATGGATAAACCGAATGGGAGGGAAGTATTTTGGTAATTATTGGGGTGCAGCTTTATCTGTAGTCTTAATTTGCGTTCTTTTTGTTAGTTATGTACTACGTTATGAACCGTTGAAAGATTATCGTCCTTATGCGGTTGGAAGTAACCTACGTCAAAAAATGTTTGATGGCGTACAAGGAAAGTATCAAAGTTTATTGGTCTACAAGAACCTTAAAAATGGGGAAGAAAAAGAGTTTGATGGATCCAGTAAAGAATATATTAATTCTAAAATCTGGGAAAAAACTGCAACTTGGAAATACGACACAATGGTTACTAAAGAAATCATCGCAACACGTTTGCCTTCCATTACTTCTCAGTTCAATCCAACAATAGCTGGATACGAACTTGGTAAAGAAGAAAAATCCTTGCCATTTATCCAACGTATTGTTAATAAAGCAAAGCGTCAAAATGTTGCAGTGGATGAAGTTAGTTTACGTGATTACCTTACAAAATCGGACTTAGTGTATGTTTTGTTCTCTAAAGATTTATCCAAAATTGATTTAGATGAATTAGAAGATATCAAAGCGATTTTCTACAAAACAACTAAGAAAAAAATACCTTTCGTTATGGTATGTAATGCACTTCGACCAGAAATCAATGCATTTAGAAAAAAGAACGCTTTTCCTGTTGCAACATTTAGTAATGATGTAACGGAATTAAAAGCTATCGCTCGATCTAACCCATCTTTAATGGTGATTACAAAAGGTAAAGTCATTGGTAAATTCCCTGGAAATTCTATACCATCTTACGATTGGATTAAAAAACATACGTTAAAAAAATAAACATGAGAAAAAATATTGTTGCTGGAAATTGGAAAATGAATCTTTCCGAAAACGATGCGGTTGAATTAGCAAAAGAAGTTGCGGAAATTAAAGTAGAAAATGCTGAAATAATCATTTTTCCTCCAGCAATTTTCATCCCAACAATTTCAAAATTAGGCTTAAAACTTAAAATAGGAGCACAAAACTTTTATCCTAAAGACAAAGGCGCTTTTACTGGTGAAATTTCCATTACGCAATTGAAAGATGCTGGAGTTAGTTACGTTTTGGTTGGTCATTCAGAACGTCGTACTATTTTAAAAGAGGATAACGAGTTTTTAAAAGATAAAGTCAATGCAGCCTTAGAACACGATGTAAAGGTAGTTTTTTGTTGTGGTGAAGAATTAACAATTCGTGAGAAAGGAACTGAAAATGAGTTTGTGAAAAGTCAATTAGTGGAAAGTGTTTTTCATTTAAATGCAGATCAACTTAAAAATGTTACGATAGCTTACGAACCGATTTGGGCAATTGGTACAGGCTTAACTGCTTCTAAAGAACAAGCAGAAGCAATGCATTTATTTATTCGTGAAACGATTGCTAATCACTATAATCAAGAAGTAGCAAATAGCGTTTCTATTTTATATGGAGGAAGTTGTAATCCTTCTAATGCGAAGGAATTATTTGCTTGTCCAAATGTAGATGGTGGATTAATCGGTGGTGCAGCATTGAAAAGTGCAGATTTTTCAAGCATAGCAAGTTCATTCTAATGGTAAGAATCGAACTATACATTCAAGTATCACCGAGAGACCCTTGGACAGAAATACTTATTTCTCAACTTTCAGAAATTGGTTTCGATAGTTTTATGGAAACCGAAGAAGGAGTATTGGCATATATCAATGAAGAGGACTATAACGAGAACGCGCTAACGGAAGAAACCATTTTGGGAGGTCAAATGGAAGAAGTGAATACGAATTTTACTTTAGAGAAAATACCTCACCAAAATTGGAATGCGCTTTGGGAATCGGATTTTCACCCCGTTTATGTAGAGGATAAACTTACGATTATTGCTCCTTTCCACGATAAAGCAGAAGTGAAAGGAATGGAAATTATAATTCAGCCACAAATGTCTTTTGGTACAGGTCATCACCAAACAACTTGGATGATGACAAAGGCAATGATGGAATTTACTCCTTTCCCAAAACGCATTTTAGATATGGGGACCGGAACAGGGGTATTAGCAATTTTAGCAGAAAAACTTGGAGCTGAGGAAATTGTTGCGATTGATATTGAATCTTGGTCGGTTGAAAATACGATTGAGAACTTAGCTCGAAATGGCTGTATTAAATCGACCTCACTTTGTGGAGATATCGATTTAACTACTGGTATGGAATTTGATTTAATTGTTGCTAATATCAATAAAAACGTACTGAAAGCGCATATGTATTCCTATGCAACAAATTTAACAGCTTCGGGCACGTTAATTATTAGCGGATTTTTTGAAACAGATGTGGATGAATTGATTGATGTTGCAAAAAAAGAATCCCTTGAATTTGTAAAAAAATTCACAAAAGAAACCTGGGCAGCTGTCCAATTTACTAAGAAATAAACATGAAAAAAATCCTTTTTATTACACTAAGTTTTATTGTGATTCAATGTTTTTCATTGACTAACGCGCAAACCTATTCTCAGAATAGAGAGAAGTTCATCAAGGAATTAATGAATGCACTTTCAGATATTAAAACTTCAGACCCACGTGATTTTGCTAAAAACGAATTGCAAAAAATGCTTGTAGAAACTTCTGATTTTCCAGATGACTACTTTAAACGTATGGTCGAAACGTGTAATCTTTTGGAGACGAAAAAACTACATGCTTACCCAGAAATATACAATTATGTATATTCGATGTATTCCATCGTAGAAAAAAAACAATCCAGCGCAAGTTACAAAGCATGGCATTCAGCTGTAGATCAACTTCTTTCCTCTAAAAATTTAAATAAGTTCAAGGATTTCATAGAACTTTCTTCAGACTTCTTTTCAAAAGGAATCATATCTGATGCTCCAAACCACGTTTGGTATTTTAAAGGCGGTAAATTCTCCTTTGACGTAACGGATAAACCAATTATCAAATTTGAAAACGGTAAATTGGCTTGTTATGCTAAAAACACAAATCACGAAACCAATAAAAAGAAACCATTTCACGATAGTATTGTTGTAGATGGTACTTCCGGTATTTACGATCCAGTATTTAAAAAGTTTGAAGGGAATGGGGGGGTTATCAACTGGGTGAAAGTAGGTATGGATAAAGCGAGTAATTTTGCTACTCTAAAACATTTTGCTATTTCATTGAAAATGGCAAATTTCGATTGCGATACGGTACTTTTGGTTACACCATATTTTGCTAAACCAATTCTTGGAAAATTGACAGACAGAGCCTTTGTTGTAACGAGAGAAGTAGATCGAACATTTCCTTCATTCCTTTCCTTTGATAAACGATTATTTATTAAAAATATAAAAGAAGATGTAGATTACACTGGAGGATTTGCTCAAAAAGGGAATAGTTTTGAAGGACTTGGAACTGTAAAAGAACCAGCAACCATAACTATCTTCGAAAACGGAAAGCCTTTTGTAAAAATGAGTTCACAAACAATCTCTGTGGATCCAAAGAAAATCATTTCTCCTAATAGTCACGTAGCAATTTTTATCGGTCAAAGTGATTCCATTTCACATCCTGGTTTGGATATGGTTTACAACCTGGAACACCATTCCATCGATTTTACACGAGGTAAAAATGGTGCGTCGTCCGCTCCATTTTCAAGTTCTTACCACAATCTGGATTTTTATGTCCCAAAAATTACTTGGGTGAAAGGGAAGGATGAACTTCATATGGCATATGAATATGGTTTAAGTCAAGAACAACGAGTTGCTCGTTTTGAATCGAAAACTTTGTTTGATGGAAGGCTTTATGAAAAATTACAATACATGGAAAAAGAGCATCCTTTGGTAGGTATTGTTAAATTTTGTAACGAACGAGGATCGAATTCCATTTCCGAAGGTGACTTAGCAAGTGCAATGAACAAAACAATTCAACAAGCAAAAGAATTAATCCTTGAATTAAACTCACTTGGTTTTATTAGTTATGACACAGATACAAAGGAGGTAAAGGTCAATATAAAAACGTTCAACTTTGTTCAAGCAAGAACAGATCAAATCGATTATGATAATTTAATGTTTGTCTCGGATATGCGACCAAAGAAAATTGAAGGTAAAACTCAAGAGGAAATTGAGAAAGATGAAAATTTAAAAAGACTTCAAAACTTGTATCAAAAACAGGCAGAGGAACGTCGACAAATTCCTTTTTTCGGAACGATGGATCTTAAGTCTTTGGAATTAAAATTGGAAGCAGTGGATCAAGTTGCTTTATCTGAGGTTCAACAATTAGCTGTATTTCCTACAAATGCAAAGGTTACGATTCAAAAAGATAGAGATTTTGTTTTTAAAGGTTGGATGAATTCTGGAAAAATGGAAATTAATGCTTTAGATGCAAAATTTGTTTATGCTGAAAATAAAGTGAAATTGCTAAAAACAGAATCCAGTTTGTTTCGTGTTTCCCCTTTGAAAAAAGAAGATGGAGAACATCCAATCGCTACGGGATCTGTAATTTCAGGGATTACAGGTGAACTTTATGTCGATGCACCAAGCAACCGTTCTGGTAAATCTAAAACAGTTACGGATTATCCAAAAATTACCGTATTTAATAATGTAAAAGTATATTATGCTCAAAAATCATTATACAAAGGGGCATACGATAGTGCTCGTTTCTACTTCGATGTATATCCGTTTACAATGGATAGCTTGGATAATTTCAAAGAACGTGCATTCCGTTTAAAAGGAGAACTAAACTCGGCAGGAATTTTCCCAATTATAAAGCAAGAACTGAAAATCATGCCAGATTATTCGTTTGGTTTTAGTCAAGATGCACCTAAAGGTGGCTATGATTTCTATGGGACTGGTGCGAAATACGACAATAAAATTGTACTCTCGAATAACGGATTACAAGGTTCTGGTAAAATAGATTTTGTGCAGTCTTCATCCGTTTCCAGAGCATTTACCTTTCTTCCAGATTCAACGGTTGGTTTTGCTGTATTTGAGAATAAACCTATTGAAATCGGGGTGCAATTTCCAGACGTAAAATCGCAAAAAGCATATATCTGTTACATTCCTAAAGGAAATAAATTAAAAGCATATTCTACAGATATCCCTTTGTCTTTCTATAATAACGAAGCAAAATTAGAAGGAATGGCATTAGTTACTCCAAACGGTATGACAGGAAATGGACGTATGAATTTTGCGGTAGCCAGTATGGGGTCGCAATTATTTAAATTTACCCGTTGGGAGATGGATGCGGATACTTCGTTTTTTAACCTATTAAACAAAGAAGCGGTTGATGAAGAAAAAGATCAAAAATACTCCTTAACTACTGACAACATTAAATCACATATCTCCTTCAAAGACCGAATTGGAAACTTCGTTTCTAATGCAGGAGCTACCGTGGTTAGTTTCCCAGTAAATATGTACAGTTGTACAATGGATAAATTTGATTGGCTGATGGATAAAGAGAAAATTAACCTTTCAACCAACGACAAAAACTTAGTTGCTTCTACAGATGAGAATTTAGTTTCTAACATGTTCTCTATCAATCCTCGTCAAGATTCATTACAATTCCGTACTTCCAAAGCGGTGTTCGACTTACGAATTAATGAACTGTTATGTACCGATGCGAAATATATCGATGTAGCAGATGCTCGTATTTATCCAGATAGTGGTAAAGTGATGATTCACAAAAAAGCAAAAATGGATCCGTTAAACAATTCCTTGATTGTGGCGAATCGCGTGACTCGTTTCCATAAATTCTTACATACAAGTACGGTAATTGCATCTCGTAATAGTTATTCATCTCGTGGAGATTATCCATATTACGATGCGGATTCTAACCTTACAACGATTAAATTAGAAAGTATTGGGGTGGATTCCGTTTTCCATACTGTTGCCTTTGGTAAAATTGCTGAAAAAGACACCTTTAAACTAAGTCGTCAATTCGAATTTTATGGAGGGGTGAAAATTAATTCTCCAACTCCATTATTGACATTCAAAGGTTCTACACGTATTAAACACGATTGCAAAAAATTCTCTCGTAGTTGGATGGCTTTTAACTCTGAAATAGATCCTAAAAATATCCAAATACCTGTAGGAGAGAGTATGCAAACAACAGCTAATACTGCGATCTCTGCTGGAGTACTTTGGAGAAATTCTCCGAGTACGGATAGTTTGAAAATGTATCCAACTTTCTTATCACCTATGATAAGTGCAAATGATCCTGTAGTGATTACCGCTTCTGGATTATTACAGTTCAATAAGGAAACACACGAATTCCAAATCGCTTCTAAAGACAAATTGGAGAACCAATTCGCTAAAGGGAATTACGTTGCGTTAAATACGAAAGCTTGTTCGTTAAATGGTTCGGGTAAGGTGAATTTAGGTATGAATTATGGACCGATTACCATTGATGCAATTGGTTCCGTAAATTACGACACGGAAACAGGTAAAACGAAATTAGATATCACTGCGAAGTTTAACATGCCTTTAGATAAATCCATTGTTCCGATTATGGCGGAGAAATTCACAACGGAAGAAAGTTTAGCTTCAATTGATACTGCAAATTGTAATTTATTTCAAGCGATTAGAGAATGGTCGGATGAGAAAACGGCGACTAAAATTATTACTGCATACAGAGAAAAAGGGGAGTTAAAGAAAATCCCTTCCGAATTTGAAAGTGGTTTTGTAATCACTGGCTTACAATTATCTTCTTTTGAAAATAAAAAAGCGCAAGAAAGAGGTTTAGTTTCTACAAGCGACCAAGCAGGTATCGTAAACTTAAACGATAATATCGTGATGAAATTAATACCTGTGAAAGCAGTTTTTGATCAAGTGTATTCAGAAAATGTTACCGGTGACCGATTTGGATTATACTTGAATGCAGCCATAGGAAAAGATTACTACTTCGAATTTGGTATGACCAAAGAAGATGGAGAAATGAAAATCTTCTCTGAAGATGAGGATTTCGGAAATAAAATTAATGGGTTAAAAGCGGATAAACGTAAGTCTAAAAACTTTATGTACGAGTTTACAGACAACCGTGTATTTATTAGTAAATTCTTACGTTTATTTAGTGCTAATTAAAAGTAATTAAGATGGAGTTACATTATATCATTTTTTCAGTAGTAGCTTATTTATTAGGCTCGATACCTACAGCAGTTTGGGTAGGAAAACGTTTTTACGGTTTGGATGTTCGTGAGCACGGATCAAAAAATGCTGGGGCTACCAATACATTTCGTGTTCTCGGAAAAAAACCTGGGAAAATTGTACTTGCGATCGATGTTCTAAAAGGATTGATTGCCGTATTATTACCACTTGTAGCTTCAGGTTCGTATGACGAAAATACAATTATCAATTTCAAGTTATTTGCTGCTGTTTTTGTAATCTTAGGTCACGTATTTCCTTTGTTTGCAAACTTCCGTGGTGGGAAAGGAGTTGCTACCTCTTTAGGGGTAATTTTCGCTATCCATCCACCTGCAGCTGGAATTTGTTTAGCGATCTTCCTCGTTGTATTTTTAACATTTAGTTATGTCTCTCTTGGTGCAATCATTACTGCAATTAGTTTTCCTTTAGTGATCCATTTTGTGTTTCATGTCACATCGTTGCCTTTAACAATTTTCTCTATCGTTATTGGAGCTGCAGTGGTGATTACCCATAAGAAAAACATCATTCGTTTGATGAAAGGAGAAGAGAGCAAAATGAGTGTGTTTAAGAAGAAGGATTAAGTATTGTAAGATCGAGGAAGTGTGCCGCAGGATTACAATTATAGCTTAAAGAGATAAAATAAAAAAATATGAAACTCATTAATAATCTATCTAACTACATTATTAGATTTTTAGTTGTTTTTCTACCTCATTTTTCATTATTAATTTTCTTTTATTTTCAAACAAAAAACAAATCAGGAGGTGATATTGCACTTAGATTGATATGGCTATTTTCATTTTTATTCTATTTTTTAATTTATATATTTTTGATATTTTTTAAATTGAATAACAAAAAGTATACGTTTTTATGTTTAATAATCTTATTATTTATTGAAATTTCTTTTATTTTAATTTAATATGTTACCTCTCACTGCTCCGCTGGATTTGTAATCCTGCGGCATAAACTAATATAAAATATATTGTTTTAAAACGTTTAAAATAAACACCGCAGGATTACAGATCCAGCGGAACTTTAACAGCATACATGAGTTACATGTCTATCCAATTTTGACACAGTCAAAAACCTCTGCGACCTCAAAAACACCTTTACGTCAAAAAAATCTCCCATACCCTCTGCGCTAAATCACGAAAAACCCTTCCGAATCTCCAATCAATTTGGAATTTTAAAATTGGGGTAAAGGCGATATACATATTGATTTTAAATGAATTGTTGGGGGTATTTGTAAGGTGAAAATTGTTTTATTTTCGAATTATTCCAACTATTTTTACGGTCGAATTTTATAAAACAAGTCATGATTACAGGAAAAAACGGAGTGTTACTCATCGAACAATTCGAAGGTTTTAGAGCTAAAATGTATAAAGATGCCGTTGGTTTACCAACCATAGGATTTGGAACTTTAATTGATTCGGAAGATGAAAAACATTTATTAACCGAAACAATTACCAAAGAACAAGCAGAAGTACTACTTCGTAAAGAATTAGTGATGATTGAAAATAAACTGAAACTAATGGTTACAAAACCACTTTCACAAAATCAATACGACGCATTAGTTTCCTTTGCATACAATCTTGGAATCAACAATTTAAAGTCTTCTACTTTATTTAAAAAAGTAAATGTTAATCCTGCAGATAAAACAATCGCAAAAGAATTTATGAAATGGACGCATGCAGGAGGGAAAGTTTTAAAAGGATTAGAAATTCGTAGAAAAGCAGAAGCAGATTTGTATTTTAAAGTGGACTAAATATTAGATATTCCTTGATTTTATAACACTGCACGCAAATATTTTTTAGATTTGTATATACACATGAATTAACACGTAATTATGATACAATTATCTGATCGTTTGCTTGCAATGGAAGAGTCTGCAACTATTGCTATGTCTCGTATTTCCAGAGAATTAAAAGCTGCTGGTAAAGATGTGATTTCTTTAAGTTTAGGCGAACCTGATTTTTTCACTCCAGAATTCATCAAAGATGCTGCTAAAGAGGCTTTAGATCAAAACTATACAATGTATACACCTGTTGCGGGTTACGATGACTTAAGAGAAAGTATTTCCTTGAAATTCAAGCGCGACAATGGGTTGAACTATTCCAAAGATCAAATCGTTGTTTCAACTGGAGCAAAACAATCCATTGCGAATGCAGTGTTGAGTTGTATCAATCCTGGAGATGAAGTAATTATTCCTGCGCCATATTGGGTTTCGTACATTGAAATCGTAAAGGTTGCTGAGGGTATCCCGGTAATCGTTCATGCAGGAATCGAAACAGATTTTAAAATTACAGCAAAACAATTCGAAGAAGCGATTACACCAAAAACGAAAATGATGATTTTCTCTTCGCCTTGTAATCCTACCGGTTCTTTATATAGTCAAGAAGAATTACGAGGTTTAGCAGATGTATTAGTTAAAAATCCTTCGGTTGTTGTTATTTCAGATGAAATTTATGAGCACATTAATTTTGTAGGTAAACACCAAAGTTTAGCTCAATTTCCAGAAATATTTGATCAAGTAATTACCATTAATGGGGTTTCTAAAGCTTGGGCAATGACCGGATGGAGACTTGGATACATTGGTGCTTCTAAGTTAATTGCGGATGCATGTAATAAAGTGCAAGGACAATTTACTTCTGCTACGTGTTCGATTGCGCAAAGAGCAGCTATCGTCGCGATGAAAGCGGATCCTGCAGTGTTGCAAGATATGATTAAGGCTTTCAAAAGTCGTAGAGATTTAGTACTTGGAATGTTGAAAGAAATGCCAGGAGTGAAAGCGAATACACCAGAAGGTGCTTTTTACATTTTTCCAGATATTTCTTATTTCATTGGTAAAAAATACAAGGATACAACTATCACAAGTGCGCACGATTTGTGTTTGTACTTATTAAGTGAAGCGATGGTTGCTTTAGTAAGTGGTGAGTCATTTGGAGCAACGAATTGCATACGAATTTCTTACGCAGCTTCTGAAGAGACGTTAGTTAAAGCAATGACACGTGTAAAAGATGCATTAGCGAAATTAGCATAATGAAAGTTCAAGATATTTTTAATCAATTTACTTCAAAACGCATCGCCATTCTTGGGGATGTAATGATGGATGCTTATGTTATTGGTTCGGTGACTCGTATTAGTCCAGAAGCTCCAGTTCCAATCGTAAGTTTATCCAAAAAAGAAAATCGTTTAGGAGGAGCGGCAAATGTAGCGTTAAACATTGTTTCTTTAGGTGCAGAAGCGATTATTTGCTCTGTAGTTGGTGACGATTCCGAAGGGGAGGAGTTAATTCAAATTTTTGACAAAGAAAAAGTTAATTCTTCTGGAATTGTTAGAAGCAAACAACGTAAAACAACCGTTAAAACACGTATAATTGGGAATAATCAACAATTATTACGTGTAGATTCAGAACAAATTGATCCTATTTCTACGGATGAAGAAAATCAATTAATAAAAAAAGTTTCAGACTTAATTCAATCAGGAATTGATGCTTTAATTTTTGAAGATTACAATAAAGGAGTATTGACGGAACGAGTAATCTCTGAGGTTTTACTTTTATGTAAAAAAGCGAATATCCCAACAACAGTTGATCCAAAACGCGATAATTTCTTTGCCTATAAAGGAGTTACGTTGTTTAAACCGAATTTAAAAGAATTAAAAGAAGGATTAAACGTGCATTTTGACATAGCGAACAAAGAAGCTTTTGAATCTGCAGTAAATCAATTAGAACAAACATTACAAAACGAAAATACATTTATTACGCTTTCGGAACACGGTGTATTTATCAAATCTATTTCCGAGAAGATTTATATACCAGCACATATCCGTACTATTGCAGATGTGAGTGGAGCAGGAGACACGGTAATTAGTGTCGCAACGCTTTGTTTAGCAATTGGACTACCAATTGAAAAGGTTGCTGCGTATGCAAATTTAGCCGGAGGACTTGTATGTGAGAAAAGCGGTGTTGTAAGTATAGAAAAAGACCAATTAATAGAAGAAATTCAACTCATCGAGAAGCACTAAATTATGAGCGCAGAACAAGTTAAACCTTACGGAGATTCTTCTAAATCGAAAAAAGAAGAAGTTGCAGAAATGTTCAATAATATCTCAGCGAAATATGATTTTTTAAATCACTTTTTGTCTTTAGGTATCGATAAATTATGGCGAAAAAAAGCAGTAAAAATGTTGCGACCAATTAATCCAAAACGAATCTTGGATATCGCAACGGGGACTGGTGATTTTGCTTTAGAGAGTTTATCGCTTAAACCTACTCAGGTTGTTGGTTTGGATATTTCCTCTGGAATGTTAGAACATGGTCGCGTGAAGATGAAAAAGAAAGGGGTAGACCATATTATTACAATGCAACAAGGAGATTCCGAAGAGATTCCTTATGAGGACAATTACTTTGATGGTTTAACTGTTGGTTTTGGTGTGCGTAATTTTGAGAATTTAGAGAAAGGATTAGGAGAAATGTTGCGTGTAGTTCGACCAGGAGGAAAATTAATTATCTTGGAATTTTCTAAACCTAAGAAGTTCCCTATCAAACAATTATTTGCATTCTATTCCAACAATATTATTCCAATTTTAGGAAAGTCTATTTCTAAAGATAGTAATGCCTATACCTATTTACCTGAATCGGTTGCCGCATTCCCCGAAGGGAAAGATTTTGAGAATATCCTTTCGAAAGTAGGGTATAAGGAAATTAGTTCAACACTTGTTTCGGGTGGAATAGCAACCATTTACGCTGGAACAAAATAAGTTCATTGTTTTTTCGTTCTATAAAAATGAATTCTTTTAAATATTTAAGTTTTTTTCTTCTTTATATAGCTTGCTACAATCAAGTAAATGCGCAACATCAAAAGTTGGAAAATTACAAGAATTTTGACAAAGAAATCATGACGTTTGGGGTGCAAATGGGATTTAATTATACTGGATTTAATTTTGCACCAACCTTAAATGCCTATTCCACTTATGGATTTCGTTCCGTTCAAGCGCAAGCACTTCCTGGAGCGCAAGTTGGTTTGTTAGCATCTTTAAAATTAGGAACACCAATTTTACGTTTACGTTTTATCCCAACGTTTTCTTTTCAAGAACGTTTGATAAAATATTATTCTACTCCCAAAGTAAATCAAGTAAATGAAACGTATGATGAAGAGCGTGTCAATTCTTCCAATGTCGATTTCCCTTTGCTTTTGCAAATCCGCTCACTAAGACAAGGGAATTTTACTGCATTTGCAATTACTGGACTACAATTTTCATTGGATTTACAATCGATGCAAGATAAATCACAAAATTACATTGATCCATTTATAAAAATTAAAAAGAAAGATTGGATGGCACAATTTGGAGGTGGAGTAGAATTTTTTAATGAGTTTTTCAAATTAGGATTAGAAGTCAAGTATTCACAAGGTTTGCAAAATGTTTTAATTCAAGATATGAGTCCAGTTTCTAAACCCATAAATAGTTTGTATAATAATTCATGGATTTTCACCGTCACATTTGAAGGTGGTAGATAAAAAACTAAGGTGGAAATAGCAGAATTTTTTGGATATTTTTTCGGATTAATCATGGGGATAACCCTCGGATTAATTGGTGCAGGTGGTTCTACCTTGACGGTTCCAATTATGGTGTATCTTTTCGGATTAGATACGGTTCTTGCGACTACCTATTCGCTATTCATTGTCGGATTTACCAGTTTAATCGGTTCATATAAACAGTATCAACTTGGAAATATATCGTGGAAATTTGTTGTTCTTTTTGGTGTTTCCTCCATTTTAGCTGTCATTCTAAGCCGTACGTATTTGATTCATTTAATTCCATCAGAAATTATTCATACAACTAATTTTCTTTTAACAAAAAACACACTATTGCTTGTTGTATTTGCCTGCATGATGTTGTTTGCTTCCATTTCGATGATTAAAAATAAAGCGTATGAAATAGGAGAGACAAACTTAGAAATTAATCGTTTTCAAATAGTTTTAGCAGGATTATTAGTAGGTTTTATTACTGGAATTGTTGGTGTTGGAGGTGGTTTTTTGATTATTCCCGTGTTGACCAATTGGGCAAAACTTCCAATTAAGAAGGCGGTCGCGACTTCCTTAATTATTATAACAATCAATTCCTTAATCGGTTTTGGTGTTGATCATGATGGATTAAAGCGTATCGATTGGATACACATGTCTATTTTCTCTATAATCGCTATTATAGGGATTATGATTGGGATTAAATTAAGTACTAAAATCCCGAGTGAAAAATTAAAGCCACTATTTGGTTGGTTTATACTTTTAATGGGAACATCTATTTTAATTTCAGAATTCTTGAAATAATTATCCAATAAAAAATGTTTATCCATAGAAGGCATACATTTGGATAATTAGTTAATCATTTTTAAACA
Organism: Flavobacteriia bacterium; assembly: GCA_947455515.1. Lineage (GTDB taxonomy): Bacteria > Bacteroidota > Bacteroidia > Flavobacteriales_D > Crocinitomicaceae > CANHVK01. The sequence continues at coordinate 4,668 of CANGOF010000036.1, read as the reverse complement.
TTTTCAAATTCGCTCATTTTCAAATTTTCAAATCTACGGTTACACTAAATAATGTTTATCTTTACACCATGGGATCAGTAAGACAAAATAAAATTGAAGGGGTAATTCAAGAAGAATTATCTGTTTTTTTTCAACGAAATGCTCGTGAAATCTGTTTAGGAGCGATGGTTTCTGTAACAGTGGTTCGTGTGACATCGGATTTATCCTTAGCTCGCGTATTTGTGAGTGTATTCGGTGGCCCAGCCAAAGAAGAAGTGTTAGTTTCTATCAATGAAAATGCGAAAAAGATTCGTGGTGAAGTTGGTAATCGCTTAAAAAATATGCGTAAAATCCCAGAGTTAATCTTTAAAATTGACGATTCGTTGGATTATGCAATGGAAATTCAAAATTTATTGAATCAGAAATAAAACTCCCTTCTTATTAACGTTCCATTCTTCATAGCGCGTAGATACCTGTCTTCGAAAAAGAAGAAAAATGTAATCCATTTAATTACACGCATTTCTGTTATTGGAATCGCCGTAACTACCGCCGCTTTAGTAATTCTTATTGCTGCGTTTAACGGAATTGAATCCATGGTGGAGGATTTATATTCTGAATTCGATTCGGATATAATTATTCGATCTACAAAAGGCAAAACATTCGATTCAAGTAATTTGGATTTAAAAAAAATTCAATCAACTTCTGGGGTTAAATCCACTTGTAAGGCAGTAGAAGAAATTGTAGTTCTTCGCCATGAAAAAAAATGGGTAAACGCAAAAATGATAGGGGTAGAGAACAATTACCTTCAAATGGCAAATGTCCAAAAACACATGGTAGACGGTTTTCCTCACTTGACCGAAAAAAATACACCTACTGCACTTATTGGAGCTATGCTACTTCAGAAATTAGGAGGTTATATACCGACCAACGCAGGGCATGAAACGATTTTATGTTATTTCCCGAAACGCGATGCACGAGTAAGTGTAAGTTCCAACCCATTTCGTTCACAAACTCTGACAGTCGCTGGACGTATTAATTACAATAAAGAAGTAAACGATTCCTATATCGTTCTACCGTTAGATTTAGCATCTTCCATGTTAGGATATGAGCAAGACATTACAGCTGTCTACGTTTCTACAAAATCTAATTCGGATTTAGAAAAAATAAAAGAAGAAATTCAGAACAAATTAGGAAGTGATTTTGAAGTTAAAACACACCTTGAAAAAAATGAATTAATCTATAAAACCAGTAAATCAGAAAAACTGATTGTCATAGCAATTCTTGTATTTGTGTTTATCCTTGCAGCATTTAATTTGGTTGCTTCACTCACAATGCTATACATTGAGAAAAAGAAAAACATAATAACACTTCAAAGTTTTGGAGCAAATGAGTCGTTTATATTCCGTATCTTTTTCTATGAAGGTTTACTCATTGCTTTTAAAGGTATAATTTACGGAATCTTAATCGGAGTAGGAGTTTGTTTAGCGCAGATATATGGTAAATTACTTATATTGCCAAATACAGATAATCAAGCATTTCCTATTGAATTAACGTTTTCGGATGGATTGTTTGTACTTGTATTAGTTTCTATCCTTTCCATTTTAGCATCCTATTTTCCTGTAAAGTATTTAGTTTACAAAAATAGATAGAAGTCATCGTTGGATATAACTTACTTTTCTTCAGCTATATTTTTTAATGCTTCATTCATTTGATTGAATCCATTTACCGTATTTACGTCTAACATCTTTTTAAAAAGCGGTACAAGTATCCCTTTAAATTTCTCATTTTGATTAAACCTAGTTGTATTATTCCCGTTATCAATTAGCTCAAAAATATGTTCGCCGTCAAATAAACCAGGAACTAAAAAGTGTCCCATCCATCGAAATTCTTTATTTGTATCGAAAACAAGAACTTTTGGTTTAAAAGTCATGCCTTTAGCTTGAGGTGGTTCTATACGTGCAGTGATGATGTTTCCTACTTTTACTTTTCCTTTAATCGATTTAATAAATGGATTCCATTGCGGATAGGCTTCAAAATTTGTGAGAACAGACCATACTTTTTCAGTTGATGTATGAATTAAAATAGTTGACTTTATTTCTTTTGCCATTTCTATATGCTTTAAACTTAAATTAATTAAATCTGAAAAAGAAAAACGCAACAGCTGCCCATTCTTTGTCAATATTCTTCGCAAAACCAATTGTGTTATGATTATGATTTTGAACAGTTCCATCCGATTTAATAAATCCGATTGTATTATGATTGGCATTCTGAACTGTTCCATCACTTTTGACAAATCCAACCGTATTATGATTGCTGTTTTGGATTGTACCATCACTTTTAATAAATCCAATGGTATTGTGGTTGCTATTTTGAATGGTACCATCACTCTTGATAAATCCAACGGTATTATGGTTACTGTTCTGAATAGTACCATCCGATTTAATAAAGCCAGTCGTATTGTGGTTATCCGATTCGATGGTTTGTGCTTTTGTAACACCGGAAAGGATACAGATTACTGCGATTAATAATGATTTTTTCATAGGTTTAGAAAATATAAAGTGAATTTATTTTATTTCAATTCAACTAAAACTTCATTTTTACGATTAAAAACTTCAAAAGGGGCATTATAGCCAAAAAAATAAAAATGATTCGAATACTGTATACCCTCAGAATCTAAAGCTGCTTTTAATTTTTGTTTATACTTTTCTATTTTAGAATCGTTAGCCCAACCATTAAATGTTATCGCCGCAAGCAATTTTGCAGGTTCTTCCTTAAATTCTATCCCTGATTGATTTGGTTTAGGAAGCAGATCCTTATTCAATTTCTTAGGAACCATAAACATCATCGTCACAGAATCCTCTAACGACATGGCTACTGGAGAGGTCATGGATATTTTTTCATTCCTTTCATTAGCACCAAAAATATATCCCGCTAAAATAGAGAATCCTTTACTGGAAGAATTTTTGTAACCTTTAGTAGGGAGTTTTACAGATGTAAATAACGTAGCTTCATAACTTCGCACTTCAAATTGGTCGTATTTTTGTTTAACGACATAAGGGTAAGTTTCAATATTTCTCTGTAAACGTAAAAAATAAAGTTGCACGAAGAAAAAAGCGATAACGATAACTGCAAGAAGGATAATGAGGATTTTCATTTTTTTCATTTTAGGGGTAGGTTATTTAGTTGAAGATTTGCTTTAAATAAGCAAAACTTTAGCTCTTCCTTTTAAAGGTATGAATTAGAATGAAATATTCGACTGTAAATTAAAATATCAGATCTAATTTTTCGACTAATTCATAGTCTTTTTCTGTAACCTTATTTCCATTGTCATGCGTACTTAATGAGAATCTTATTTTTTTATAATCATACACAAAAAAATCAGGATGGTGATTTAATGAAACCGCTAAGATGCATACCTCCTTTAATTTTTCTATTATTTCTGAAAATGAATTCATTACAAATTCTTTTTCCAACTTGTTATTAGTAATTGACCAACTCATATTTTTTTATTTAAAAAGGTTTTTCTGTACTATTAATGGATTTAATTATTTAAAATGTAGTAAATAGTTGATCGGAGTGGGGCATAAGAGGATAGTACTAAGGCGCTGGTAACTAATGTTTTTTCCTTATAAATTTATAGACAATTCAAGATTTCCTCCAAGACCTAATTCAATAATTTTTTTTAAAGTTGAAAGTCTTACTTCTTTGATGTTATTTTCAATTTTAGAAATGTAGGATTTTGTGGTACCTACTTTTTCTGCAAGTTGTTCTTGAGTCATTCCTTTTTCAAGTCTTGCTTCATGAATTAATGCACCAATCTTAAAACTTTCATACCCCTCTTCTAAAGTGTCGCGTTTTTTTGATCCAACTTTTCCGTAGTGTTTATCCTTAAATTGGTCTAATGTCGAAGTGTTATTTTTCGTTTTGCTCATAGTAATTTTATTTTAGGTGTTTTTCGCGAGTCGAATTCTCGAATTCATATTCTTTCTTAATTTTTAGAGCTTTTTCGATTTCGTGTTTTGGTGTTTTTTGAGTCTTTTTTTGAAACCCATTTGCCAGTACAACTAATTTTCCTTCATCAAAAAAACTAAATATTCTAAAAATATCACTACCAAGTTTTACTCTTACTTCATAAAGTCCATCCGTGTCTTCTAAATGTTTTAAATATGTTTCAGGTACTCTTGGCAATTCTTCTATTATATCTAATGTCCAGATTATTTTGTCTTGGACTTTACTTTTTTGTTTTATGAAAAATTCTTCGAAATAACTTTTATAGGTTATAACAGTTCTTACTTTATTATTGTCCACTTTTCAAATTTACGATAAGTTTCACTAAAGTACAACTTTATTTTTTGTATGGTGTTTTAGATAAATGATTTTTTTATACTCGAAGCGAAATATTTTTTAAAGTCGCAAATAACGTTTTGCGCCTTTAGCGATGGGCGATACCGAGGCAAAACACCCAAAACCCGAAGCGAGATTTATTTTCAAAAGTAGTAAATATTTATTCGAAGTGAGTGTAAGAGCCTAGTGCTAAGGCGCTGTTGAACTAAACCTTCGGTAGCCTTTACGTACATTTCCTATTTTTAGCAAATAAACATAAAAATAGTATTATGACAAAAAAAAGTCAGCGACAGAATCACGAGTAGAAAAATTACTACATCGAGCAGTTACAGAAATTCCAGATTT
>CANGOF010000035.1 GCA_947455515.1 Flavobacteriia bacterium | reverse complement strand
ATTTCTTTACGTAGGATTTCTGCACGTTGTGGACCAACACCTTTGAGGAATTCAATGGGAGTTTGCAGAAATTCAGACATTTTTTATTTCAAACACTTAAAATAATCAAAGGGTTCTAAGCAATCCAAACATTGGTAATGTGCTTTACATGCAGTACTTCCAAACTGACTAATCATTTTAGTATGACTGCTTTTACATTTCGGACAAGGAACAACAGTTGGTTTTGCGAAAAGTACACTTTTATCTACTTCATGTTCTGGTGGAGCAATGCCGTATTCGCGTAATTTGTTTCTTCCATTTTCACTCATCCAGTCGGTTGTCCAAGCAGGAGAAAGCGTCATTTCAACCTTGGTGTCTATCGTTGGAGATAGTAATTTGATAATATCCTCTTGAATGACATTCATTGCCGGACATCCACTATATGTTGGAGTGATTGTTACAATACAAGAATCATCAGAAATAGAAACCGTTCGCACGATTCCTAAATCAACAATACTTAGTACAGGGATCTCAGGATCAGAGATTTGTTCTAAGTGCTCCCAAATAGCTTTTTCTGTTACCATTCCATGTTTGGATAAGCGCGTTGCATGTATTGCATTTCAGAAAGTAAGTATCCTAAGTGTTCCGTATGTGTACCCTTACGACCACCTTCGTGTTGCCATGTATTCGCAGGAATTGTTAATGTTGCTTCTGTAAAGACTTTTTCTACATGTAATTGCCATGCTTCTTTGAATAAAGAGGTATCTACACCTAAGCCAAGTTCAATTACTTTTTGATCTACTTCGTCTTGGTAAAATAATTCGTTCGTGAATTTCCAAAGTGTATTGACAGCTGCTTGAACACGTGTATGTGATTCTTCCGTACCATCGCCTAAACGAATCACCCATTCTGAAGAATGTTTCAAATGGTACTTTATTTCTTTTAATGATTTTTCAGCAATAGCTGCAAGTTTTTCATCACTTGATTGACATAATGCTTCAAATGTTAATTTGCGAAAAACATCAAAAAAGAATTGTCTAACAATGGTATAACCGAAGTCAACATTTGGTTGTTCAACTAATAATAAGTTGGTGTATTCTTTCTCCAAGCGTAAAAATGCAAGTTGATCAACATCTTTTCCTTTTCCTTCGATTTGAACCGCTAATTCGAATAAATTAGTTGTTTGACCGATTAGGTCCAATGCAATATTCGTTAAGGCAATATCTTCCTCTAAGATTGGGCCATGTCCGCACCATTCAGATAAACGTTGACCTAGAATTAAACTATCATCCCCAAAACGAACGATGTAATTGTAAAAAGCTTCTTGAGTAGTCATAGTGTATTACATGTGAGAAATTCCGTCTGGAACATTATAAAATGTTGGATGTCTGTAAATTTTACTGTCAGCTGGTTCGAATAATTCTGCAGATTCGTCCGGATCAGAAGCAGTTACTAATTTAGATTCAATCACCCAAATACTAATTCCTTCACTTCTGCGTGTATACACATCGCGTGCATTATCGATTGCCATTTGAGCATCAGCTGCACGAAGACTTCCTACATGTTTGTGACTTAAACCTTGTTTACTACGAATAAAAACCTCCCAAAGTGGCCATTCTTTTGAACTCATAATGTATGTATTAATGTGTCAATTCTTTTTTCTTTCTTTTTTCTGCGAATGCATTTGCAGCTTCTCTAACCCATGCACCGTTTTCTTTGGCGTTGCGACGAGCATCGATACGGTCTTTATTACAAGGTCCGTTTCCTTGAATAACTTGGTTAAATTCTTCCCAATTGATAGCTCCAAAGTCGTAATGTCCTGTAGCTTCATTCCATTTCAAATCTTTATCAGGAATTGTTAGTCCAACCATTTCCGCTTGAAGTACAGTTACATCAATAAATTGTTGACGTAGTTCGTCATTCGACATACGCTTGATTTTCCATTTGACGGATTGAGCTGAATTTGGAGAATTGTCATCGTTCGGTCCAAACATCATTAACGCAGGCCACCAAAAACGATTTAATGAATCTTGGACCATTTGTTTTTGTTCAGGTGTTCCGTTTGCCAATAAACTAACAATTTCGAAGCCCTGACGTTGGTGAAAAGATTCTTCTTTACAAACACGAACCATCGCTCTAGCATATGGTCCGTAAGAACATCTGCATAAAGGAACCTGATTCATAATTGCCGCTCCATCAACAAGCCATCCAATCGTTCCCATATCGGCCCATGAAAGGGTAGGGTAGTTGAAAATGGAGGAATATTTCGCTTTGCCAGAATGTAAATCATCAATGCTTGATTCACGATCTAATCCTAACGTTTCAGCTGCAGAGTATAAATAAAGTCCGTGTCCAGCTTCATCTTGCACTTTAGCTAGTAAAACAGCTTTACGTTTCAAGCTTGGAGCTCTTGTAATCCAATTCCCTTCTGGTAACATTCCTACGATTTCAGAATGCGCATGTTGTGAAATTTGGCGCATCAATGTTTTACGATAAGCCTCAGGCATCCAATCGTTTGGTTCTATTTTGATATCAGCATCTATTTTTGCTTGAAATTCTTTTTCTAATTCCTCGATGTTTTTTGTGCTCATACAGAAAGTTTAGTAAACAAATTTACATAATTAAGATTTAAAAGTATTGTTGATCGCGTATTAAATGCATTCTATATGTAAAATATTATGCACAAGCTGTGGATATCTATTTAAGGATAATGCTTTTATTTTTTGTATTTTTGTTTTCCGTAAATTAAGAGTATGAGACCAAGTTTTCACCCACTGACAATTAAAGAAATTACACGAGAAACGAGCGAGGCGGTTTCTATTTCTTTTGAAGTTCCAGCTGATTTAACACAAGACTTTGCATATAAATCAGGTCAATATTTAACATTAAAAGCTAGTATTAATGGCGAAGAGGTGAGAAGGTCTTATTCGTTATGTTCTTCACCTTCTGAAAACACATGGAAAGTAGCAGTCAAAGCGATTGAAAATGGAAAGTTTTCAAATTTTGCAAATGAAACGTTGAAAGGTGGAGATGTATTAGAAGTGATGAATCCAATGGGGACATTTGTTTTACCAGATGATTTGTCCAATAAAAATTTCGTGTTTTTTGCTGTGGGTAGTGGTGTGACACCTGTATTATCGATGCTAAAAACAGCTTTGTTTGATTCAGATTCAGCTACTGTTACTTTATTTTATGGTAATAAAGGATTTTCATCCATCATTTTTAGAGAAGAAATTGAGTCTTTAAAAAATAAATACATGGATCGTTTAAGGGTAATTCATGTGTTGTCAAGAGAAAGCTTAGGGAATGCCATTCAAAAAGGAAGAATTGATAAAGAAAAATCCATTCAATTAATTGATTCGTTTTTGGATGTGAACACAATTGATGGTGTGTTTGTGTGTGGACCAAAAGACATGATTTTTGGCGTGAAAGACGCATTTGTCGAAAAAGGATTCAACGAGTCGTTAGTTCATTATGAATTGTTTTCAAGTGGTTCTTCAAAACCTAAAGTAGAAGAGAAAAAACAAGAAGAAAGTATAAGTTCGTTGGTGACTGTGATTGTAGATGGAGAAGTTTTAGAAATTCCATTGAGATCGAACGAAATCAACATTTTGGACGCAGCTTTAAACGCAGGTGCAGATTTACCTTTTGCATGTAAAGGAGGAGTTTGTTGTACGTGTAAGGCTAAAATTATAGAAGGTACTGCCAAAATGGATGTAAACTATGCATTGGAAGTAGATGAGGTAGAAGCTGGGTATATTTTGACGTGTCAGTCTCATCCAACTTCAGAAAAATTAATTGTATCATTTGACGAATAAAATATGAGTTTTTTAGGAAAAATATTTAAGAAAAAAGAAGGTGGAAGTAGTCCGAAAGGATTTCAATCTTTAGAGGTTAAAGAAATAGTTAAAATCACAACGGATAGTGTTAAGGTTGTATTCGATATTCCAAGTGAATTAAAAAATGACTACGCATTCATTCCTGGTCAGTATATTACTTTGTATGTTGATATAGATGGAAAGGAAGAAAGACGTTCTTATTCTATTTGTAGTGGTCCGAACGAAAATTTAGCGGTAGCTATTAAAATTGTAGAAGGTGGAAAAGTTTCTTCTTGGGCAAATAAGGAGTTGAAGGTAGGAGATGAAGTATTAGTTTCTAAGCCTGAAGGTAACTTTAAATGGGATAAGAAAGATGCATTTGTGGTTGCTTTTTCAGCTGGAAGTGGAATTACTCCAATGTTATCAATAGCAAAACATTTAGAAGAACAAGTTGGTGATATGCGCCTGTTTTACGGGAATAAAAGCGAGAGTTCAACGATGTTTTTAAATGAATTATCAAGTTTAAAAAACACCAAGACAAATTTATTTCTATCACAAGAAGTCAAAGAAGGGACAACGAATAGCAGACTTACCAATGATTCTATCAGTGAATTAATAAAATCCGATTTGAATTTATTGAAAGCCGATGCTTTTTTCTTGTGTGGACCCGAAGAAATGATTAAAAGCGGGTTAGAAACCTTGAAATTATTCGGAGTTTCAAAAGATAAAATTCACTATGAATTATTTACAACGCCAGTTCTATTAGTTGAAAAACAAAAAGAGACGTTAGAAGTATTTAAAGGTACTAGTCAAGTTACCATAATACTTGATCAAGAGAAAATTGAGTTGTCGATCAATGAAAAATCTCCATCTATTTTAGATTCCTTAAACGAAGAAGGTTTTGATCCTCCATATTCTTGTCGAGGTGGAGTTTGTTGTTCTTGTAAAGCGAAAGTACTTGAAGGGAAAGCAACGATGAAATTAAATTATTCTTTAACGGAACAAGAAGTAGAGAACGGGTATATATTGACTTGTCAAGCACAGCCTGCTTCTGAAAAAGTGACAATTAGCTACGATGCGTAAAACAATAGTTGTAGTAGGCGCGAGTAAAGGCATAGGAGCTGAATTAGTGACTTTGTTTGCTGCGAATTCAAATCTTCAAGTAATTGCTTTAGCACGTTCCATAGAAGAAGAGAATGCTTGGCGAGATAAAGACAATGTCTTTGTATATAATTTTGACTTAGCTTCGTTGTCAATAACGGAAGATTTAAATCGTATTTTTTCAAAGCATTCTAGTATTGATTTTTTAATCAATAATGCAGGAGTTTTAGTAAACAAACCTTTTTTAGAGTTAAGTAAAAATGATATTCATACTAGTTATCAGGTGAATGTTATGGGAATAATGGAGTCATTGCAGTTTTTTTTACCAAAGATGCTAAGTAAGGGAGGACATATAGTGAATATTAGTTCGATGGGTGCTTTTCAAGGTTCGGTTAAATTTGCAGGATTATCTACCTATTCTTCTTCTAAAGCTGCATTAACCAACTTAACGGAAATGTTAGCTGAAGAATTCAAAGATTCGAATGTGAAATTTAATTGCTTGTGTCTTGGAGCGGTACAAACTGAAATGTTAGCAAAAGCTTTTCCAGGGTATGAAGCTCCAATTTCTGCTTCTAAAATGGCAAATTATATTGCTGATTTTACATTAAATCAATGGCAATGGATGAATGGGAAAATTATTCCAGTTTCATTGTCAACACCTTAAATTAAAAGAACATTGAAATTTTAATAAATAGAATTAATAAAAAAAGTATTTTTGAATAAGATATTAAAATTCTAAAGTTGCGTTTAAGTATAAAATTGAATAAAGTGGTTTATCTTTGCTCGTTTTGAAATATAAATTAATTATCATATTTAACATAAAATGAAGTTATATATAAAAATATTTTTCATGTTTTTTTTCTCTATGACTTTTTTAAGTTGTGGAAAATCAAAACATAAAATAGGTAGTATTTACAAAGGTGGTTATGTGTTTAAAATCAATATGTTTGGTCATGGTTTATGCGCAGCTCCAAAAGATTATGTTAAACCTGTTTCTTGGGGATGTTATGGTACTTTAATAAATGGAGCGGATGGAGAAAAAATTGGAACTGGAAAACAAAATACCGATGATATATTAGCTGGTTGCTCTCAATATGGCCCATTTGCAGCTAAAGTATGTGATGAGTTAATAGTAGATTCCTATGAAGATTGGTATTTACCTTCCATAGAAGAGTTAATGTTGATGCAGCGAGAATTGTATGTGCAAGGGTTTGGTGGATTTAAACCGGGTGATTATTGGAGTTCAACTCAAAATTTTTCTTTAGGTGCATGGAAAGTAGATTTTACTTCGGGGGAAAAAGGAAACAACGTTAATAAAGCAAATACGGGTGTAAATGTTAGAGCAATTAGATCTTTTTAATCTATGAAAGCATTATATTTTAAAGAAATACGTAGTTTTTTGAGTTCGGTTATAGGGTATGTTTTTATCCTTATTTTTTTGATTACTTCAGGCTTGTTTCACTGGGTTATTTCCTATGATACCAATTTGTTAGAAGGTGCTGAGTCAGATTTGATTCCTTTTTTTAATTTATCTCCTACTATTTTTTTAATTCTTATTCCAGCAATTACTATGCGATCTATTGCTGAAGAGCGAAAAAATGGTACTATTGAATTGCTGTTTACTCGACCTATTTCAGATTTAAATGTTTTGTTAGCTAAATATTTTGCAGGTGTAACTTTAGTTGCAATAGCGTTAATCCCTACGTTAGTTTTTTATGTATCGATGCATCTTTTAGGTAATCCAATTGGGGTAATAGATGATGGAGCAACGTTCACTTCTTATTTAGGCTTATTGTTGTTGGGGGCGACTTTTGTTGCGATTGGTATATTCTCTTCTTCGCTAACAAGTAGTCAGATAGTTGCTTTTATTTTAGCTATGTTTTTATGTTGGGTTTTTTATAATGGTTTGACATTGTTGGGTTCATTTAATTTAATGGGGGATTTTGATTTTATTATCAAATATTGTGGGATGAGTTTTCATTATGATTCTATTCAACGTGGAGTGATTGATTCAAGTGATATTATTTATTTCATTAGTCTTATCTTTTTGTTTATTGCAAGTTCATTGACAATTATTAAATCATTAAAAAAATAAGCAAAATGTCTGAAAAAAAAGCTAAAAGTTTTGTTTATAACTGGACTTTTCTTACAATCATCCTAATAGGATTAGTATTAGTAAATATAATTGCAGGAATCCTCTATTTTCGATTCGATGCTACCGAAGATAAACGTTATTCATTATCCGATGGAACGATCGAGTTTTTATCGAATGATTCTAATTTTTCCGATAGATTATCAATAAAGATTTATTTAGATGGGAATTTACCAGCAGAATTAAAAAGATATAAAAATGCTATTGAGGATAAATTAAAAGAATTTAAACAATATGCGGGTAACCGTTTAGAATATGAGTTTATCGATCCAAATTCAAAAGAGAGTTCGGAAGAAGATCGACGTTCATTATATGAAATCTTATACAATAGAGGAAAAGGTATTATGCCTATGGAGTTGATGTATATGAAAGATGGATCAAATCTTCAAATGTTATTGTGGCCTGGAGCAGAAATTGAATATGGAGGTAGTACAGTTAGTCATATACAGCTGATGCCTGGTACTCCCCAAGGACAATATTATACATTAAGTCCAAAATTAGAAGCTCAAATTCAAAATTCGATTAACAATTTAGAATATATGTTGTTAAGCTCTATTCGTAGAGCTACCCAAAAAGAGAAACCAAGATTAGCTTTTTTACAAGGGCATGGTGAATTAACCTACCCTCAAACACAACGTGTACGTACATTGGTTTCTCCGTACTATTCTGTCGAAGACATAGTGTTAAATGATTCGATTGATGCATTAAAAGGTGTGGACGGATTGATAATTGCGCGACCTACCCAACCTTTCTCAGAAAAAGATAAATACATTATAGATCAATTTGTGATGAAAGGTGGGAAATTAATGTGTTTTATTGATAAGTTATTTGTACCAGAAGACTCATTAAATAAAAATGGATACACACACACAATGCGTTATACGCTGGAATTAGACCGCATGCTTTTTGATTATGGGATTAAGATTAATGATAATTTAGTGTTTGATAAAGAATGTGCACCCAAGCATATACCAACTGCAAAACAACAATTAATTCCTTGGTTCTTTTCTATTCGCTCAACCTCTACTTCGCATCCTATATCTAGAAATGTGGAGCCTGTTTTGTTAAAATATGCATCACAAATTCAATTTGTTGGAAATGGTAAAAACGTTAAAAATCCAATTTTAACGACTTCACCTAATGCCTTAATGACAGGTTTAGCTCCAATTATCAGTATAGTAATGCACAAAGATTACTGGAATAACCCTCAGTTTGTCGCTGATCCTACAGATGAAGTGAATAAAATTTGTTTAGCAGGACTTGTAGAAGGACATTTTGATTCCCATTTCAAAAATCGTATTATTTCTTCATTTGCAAATAATCCAGATGTTGGGTTTAAAGAAAAAAGTACAAAAGAAGGTAAGGTTTTGGTTGTAGCTAACGGAAGGTTTATTGAAAACAAATACGATTCTATGCCAAATAAATCAGGTGGTTATTTATATAAAGCTCGCGGTTTTAATGAGCTTAAAATGGATGAGACAATGGCTGGACTAAATATGCAACCAATGATTTATGGAAATCAAGAATTCTTTCAAAATATGGTAGATTATATGATGGGAGATAATTCGGTACTTGATTTACGCTCTAAGCAAATCGATATACACGCAATAGACAAAGAGAAAGTAAAAGTGGAGGCTGGCTTCTATAAATTTATTAATATGTTTTTACCAAGTGTGATAGTGTTGCTTTTTGCCTCACTTATTTTTATGGTGCGTAAACGTAAATACATTAAAAAATGAAAAATAAAAATATTGGATTAGTCATTGGGTTGATAATCATAGGTGTTTTAGGTTTTTTTGCAACTAATTTAGTTCGTAATCGAGGTAAGTCAGATACGGAATTATTAGAGTTTTCAATTAAAGATACCACTTCAATTGATAAAATTAAGATTACTGAACCTTCTGGTTTAAATGTTGAATTACTTGGGAAAGATGGTGTTTGGACCGATAGTGAAGGAGATTGTATAATTCAAGAGCCTATTCATATTATGATGGAGACCTTTAAAAACATTCAATTTAAAGGGTATGTTCCTGAGCAATCTCGAAAAAACATTATAAAATTGATGACTTCCATGCATACAAAAGTAGAGATTTTCCAGAATGGTAAATGGTCTAAAACTTGGTACGTTGGATTTTCTACTCAAGATCATTATGGTACTTATATGCTATTGGAAACACCGGATGAAAAAAGTGATTTACCGGTAATAATGAAAGTGAAAGGACTTAATGGAATAATCGACCCACGTTTTTTTGCGGATAAACGTAAATGGAAATGCACTAAAATATTTGGATTGTCTTCGGACGAAATAGCACAAGTAGATGTACGTTTTTATGATTTGCCAGAAAGAAGTTTTTCAGTTTCAAAAAATAAAGCACATTACTTAGTAAAGCAAAACGGAAAAAGATTAAGCTCTTTAGATACTTCGATGGCGATACAATATTTATCGAATTATCGAAAAATTCATTTTGAGGTAGCAAATTTTGAACTAAACAAAAAACAAGAGGATAGTTTGAAACGAACCCGTCCATTTGGTAAATTAATGGTGAAAGAGGTTTCTGGTAAAGCTACAACGTTGAAAATGTACCGAATGCCAGTAACAGATAAAACGATGAATGACTTTGGTGATTCCGTTTCTTATAATCCGGATCGTTTTTGGTGTGAATTACCTTCTGGTGAATTAGTGAAATGTCAATATTTTGTCTTTAATCCTTTGTTGATGGGGCATATATATTTCGCTAAAAAACCAGAATAGATTTTAAAAGTTAATGTATCTTTGTTAAAAATAATTGATGATATGAATTTTGCTGTTTCAAGTAATGTCTTATTAAAACACTTACAAAGTATAAGTGGTGTTTTGACAACAAATAACTCTCTTCCTATTTTGGATAACTTTTTATTTGAAGTTGGAGATAATCAATTGACTGTTTCTGCATCGGATGTGGAAACTACAATGAAAACTACATTGGAAATTCAAGCAAAAGAACAAGGGAGTATTTGTATCCCAGCTAAAATATTATTAGATATTCTTAAAAACTTGCCAGATCAACCATGTACTTTTTTAGTAGATAAAACCAATTTCGGTGTGGAAATTTCATACGATAATGGTAAGTCTAAAATGGTTGGTTATAATGGTGACGATTATCCGAAGTCTCCTGAATTAACAAATGGAAGTCAAGTTAGGTTAGCTTCTGAAATTATTTCGAAAGCAATTAACAAAACGATTTTCGCAACGGGAAATGATGAGCTTCGTCCTGTAATGAGTGGGGTATATTGCCAGTTTTCTCCTTCTGAAATTTTATTTGTGGCTACAGATGCGCATAAGCTTGTGCGATATAAACGAACTGACATTGTAACAACATCCAGTGCTGCTTTTATTCTTCCAAAAAAACCTTTGAATTTGTTAAAAGCAAATGTTGGTGTGGAAGGAGAGGTGCAAATAGAGTTTAATGAATCAAATGCAATTTTTACTTTTGGAGATATTATTTTGATGTGTCGTTTAGTGGATGGAAAGTATCCAAATTACGAGGCTGTGATTCCTAAAGAAAATCCAAATGTTTTAACGATTGATAGGGTTCAGTTTTTAAGTTCGATAAAACGTGTTTCTATTTTTGCAAATAAATCAACTCACCAAATTAAATTACATATTGCAGGATCAGAACTTTCAATTTCGGCGGAAGATTTGGATTTTAATAATGAATCCAAAGAACGATTGACTTGTTCATTTGATGGAGATGATATGGAAATCGGATTTAATGCTCGTTTTTTAATGGAGATGCTTTCTAATATGGAGTCGTCTGAAGTTAAAATTCAAATGAGTATTCCAAGTCGTGCAGGTTTATTAGTTCCTGCAAATAACGAAAATGAAAACGAAGACATTCTGATGCTTGTAATGCCGGTAATGTTAAATAGATAATAACCTAAGCCATCGAAAGATGGCTTTTTAATTTCATGAAATGAATATAATTCACATTACACACGATAGTATTGGTAAGGCAATTGAAATAGTAGATAATTTAGATGATGATGCTTTAGATGCAATTGCTGAAAAATATGCAAAAGAACAACCAGTTTTAATTGGTTACGCTATTTCTGCTGCACAAGAGTATGAAAATGAACAGTTAGAAGGATTGGTAATTTATTATTTCTGTTTATTGTCAGAAGCTTTTGCGCAACAAGGTGTGAAATGCAGAGAAATAACAGAGGAAGATTTAGATTCTTTTGAAGTACCTTTTCATGAAATGTTAGACCAGTTTTTTGAGGAAGATGATGAAACAATCTTAGAAGACTTTTGTGATCAACCAGATTTAAATCAGTTTATAGCAATAGAGGTAAGCGAAGAAGATGAAGACGGAACTGCATTGGATGATGATACAGCAACTCAATTATTTATTGTAACAACTGCAATGGTTACATTACTTTCAAAAGCGATTCAAAGTTAGTGAAGACGCCTAAGGAAATTGTTGATTTAATGTTTCTAAAAGATGAATTTAGCTCATTTTTAGGGATACAAATTGATGAGGTAAAAGAAGGTTTTGTTCAGCTTTCATTAAAAATTCAGCAAATTCATTTGAATGGATTTGGTATTGCGCATGGAGGTATTTGTTATTCTTTAGCAGATACTTGCCTTGCTTTTGTTGCGAGCTCTTATGGATTTCATGCAGTAAGTGTAGAAACTTCCATTTCACACTTAATTAAAGTGAATATGAATGATAAATTAATTGCTACATCAATTTTAATACATAAAGGAAATTCGTCTGCTATTTTTATGATTGATATTCAAAATCAAGATAATCTATTAGTTGCTCATTTTAAAGGTTCTGTTAGAATCTCTAAAGAATTGTGGTAGAGATTAAAATATTATTTCTATATTTAAATGTTGGGTAAATTCACTTGTTTTTTAAAGTGAATTTATTCTTTTTTGTAGAAATAATAGATAATAATGAATAGAAACATTAAGAAAGTTGCCATATTAGGATCCGGAGTAATGGGGTCTCGAATTGCATGTCATTTTGCAAACATTGGTTGCGATGTAGTTTTATTAGACATTCAACCAAAAGAGCTTTCTGAAAAAGAAGCTTCAACAGGTTTAACAGTTGATTCAAAACAATTCAAAAATAGAATTGTGAACGATGCGTTTCAGTTTGCATTGAAATCAAATCCATCTCCTATTTATTCTAAAAAGTTTGCGAATCGAATTATAACTGGGAATTTTACAGATGACATGAAGCTGATTGCTGATTGTGATTGGATAATTGAAGTTGTAATAGAAAGATTGGATATTAAAAAGCAAATTTTTGATCAAGTTGAAGTTTTTAGAAAGAAAGGAACAATCATATCATCTAACACTTCCGGTATTCCTATCCATTTGATGTTGGATGGAAGATCTGAAGATTTTCAGATACATTTTTGTGGAACTCACTTCTTCAATCCTCCAAGATATTTACAGTTGTTAGAGATAATACCAACTTCTAAAACGAATGAGGATATTATTGCTTTTCTTATGGATTTTGGCAGTCGTTTTTTAGGGAAGAAAACAGTTTTATGTAAAGATACACCTGCATTTATTGCTAATAGAGTAGGAGTATATTCTATTATGTCTTTATTTCACCTTGTTGAAGAGATGGGGTTAACGGTAGAAGAGGTAGATAAATTAACAGGGCCTGTTCTTGGTAGACCAAAATCTGCTACTTTCAGAACGTGTGATGTTGTAGGATTAGATACTTTAGTTCATGTAGCAAATGGTTTGAGAGAAAATTGTTTGCATGATGAAGAAAATAAAAAGTTTGCCTTGCCAAATTATGTTTCTCAAATGGTTACTAATAATTGGTTAGGTTCAAAATCGAAACAAGGATTCTATAAAAAAGCAACCAATGCAGAAGGAAAATCTGAAATTTTAACTTTAGATCTTTCTACATTGGAATATCGTTCTGCTTTAAAAGCGAAGTTTGGATCATTGGAAGCTGTTAAATCGATTGATGATTTAAAGAAAAGAACAAAAGCATTATTTTCAGCACAAGATAAAGCAGGAGAGTTTTACAGAAAGTTATTTGGAGGTTTGTTCGCTTATGTCTCGAACAGAATTCCTGAAATTTCAGATGAATTATTCAAAATTGATGATGCTTTAAAGGCTGGTTTTGGATGGGAATTAGGTCCTTTCGAAACATGGGATATTTTAGGAGTTGAAGGTGGATTGAAATTAATTGAAGAAGCTGGATGTAAACCTGCTCAATGGGTGTTAGATTTTGCTACAACCGGTCAAAAAACTTTCTATACGCAATGTGAAGGAAAAAAATATTTTTATAATCAAATTGTAAATGAAAATCAAGTTATTCCAGGAACAGAAGGATTGGTAATCTTGGATTCATTAAGAGATTCTCATACAGTTTGGAAAAATTCAGATGTTTCTATTATAGATTTAGGAGATGGTATTTTGAATGTAGAATTCCATACAAAAATGAATACTATTGGAGGTGGAGTTGTGCAAGGTCTTCATAAAGCAATGGATTTAGCTGAAAAAGAATACCGTGGATTAGTTATATATAACAACGGTCAAAATTTCTCCGCTGGTGCTAATGTTGGAATGATTTTCATAATGGCGATTGAGCAAGAATACGATGAGTTGAATTTTGCAATTAAAGCGTTTCAAGATGTAATGATGCGAATTCGTTATTCTAATATTCCTGTTGTTGTTGCTCCTCATAACATGGCGTTAGGAGGAAGTTGTGAAATGTCCATGCATGCGGATAAAGTAGTAGCTCATGCAGAACTTTATATGGGATTGGTTGAGTTTGGTGTTGGCTTAATACCTGGTGGTGGTGGAACCAAAGAGTTCGCAAAAAGACTGTCAGATGAGTTACAAGATGGAGACATAAAAATCAATCGTTTTAGAGATAAATTCTTGACAATTGGTCAAGCGAAGGTTTCTACATCTGCTTATGAAGCGTTTGAACTTGGTTATTTACGTAAAGGAATAGATGAGGTAGTTGTAAGTCGCGATCATCAATTATTACGTGCAAAACATGCATGTATAGAATTGGCTGATGCTGGATACATTGCACCAAAAAAATCTAAAAACATTACTGTTTTAGGTAAAGAAGCATTGGGAATTGTTTATGTAGGAGCCCACTCTATGCTTTCAGGTAATTATATGTCAAAACATGATCAAGTAATATCTGAAAAATTAGGGTATGTTTTAGCTGGTGGTGATCTTTCAGAAAACACTTTAGTCTCGGAACAATATGTTTTAGACTTGGAACGTAAGGCATTTTTAGAGTTGTGTATGGAAAAGAAAACATTAGAACGTTTACAAAGTATTTTGAAACAAGGTAAGATATTACGTAATTAAGAAGTTATGAGTCAAAACGCATTTATAGTAGCAGGATATAGAACTGCAATTGGAAAAGCTGGAAAAGGTGGATTTCGTTTTTCAAGACCAGATGAATTAGGTGCTGAAGTTATTCGTCATTTGATGAGTCAATTTCCACAATTGGATCCCGACCGTGTGGATGATGTGATTGTTGGAAATGCTACACCAGAAGCAGAACAAGGGTTGAATATGGGGAGAATGATTTCATTAATGGGATTTGATACTGTAAAAGTTCCGGGAATAACTGTAAATAGATATTGTTCTTCAGGTTTGGAGACAATTGCGATGGCTCGTGCAAAGATTGAAGCTGGAATGGCAGATTGTATCATTGCAGGAGGTGCAGAGTCAATGTCTATTATGGCGATGGGAGGCTGGAGAATTGTGCCAGGTGCAAAAGTTGCAAAAGAACATCCAGATTGGTATTGGGGAATGGGATTAACTGCAGAAGAAGTAGCAAACCGATATAAAATTTCTCGCGAGGCCCAAGATACATTTGCTGTTCATTCTCATGAAAAAGCAATGAAAGCGATTGCTGAAGGAAAATTCAAAGAAGAAATTGTTCCAATAACAGTAGAGCACATTTTTTTAGATCAAAATGAGAAAAGACAAGTAAAATCATATGTTGTAGATACAGATGAAGGTCCTCGTAAAAGTTCGGTGGAAGGGCTTGGAGCATTGAAGCCTGTTTTTGCTAATGGTGGTTCTATTACTGCAGGTAACTCTTCTCAAACCTCGGATGGTGCAGCGTTTGTTCTTGTGATGTCTGAAAGAATGGTGAAAGAGCTGAATATTGAACCTATTGCTCGTTTGGCAAGCTATACTGTTGTAGGATTAGATCCAAAAATTATGGGTATGGGACCAGTTGGAGCTATTCCAAAAGCTATTTCACAAGCAGGATTATCAATGAATGATATCAATTTAATTGAATTAAACGAGGCTTTCGCAAGTCAGTCTTTGGCTGTTATCGACGAATTGAAATTGAATACAGAAATTATAAATGTTAATGGGGGGGCTTTGGCTTTGGGACATCCACTTGGGTGTTCAGGCGCAAAATTAACAGTTCAAATAATGTCTGAATTAAAGAAAAGAAAACAAAAATATGGAGTAGTTACGATGTGTGTTGGTACAGGACAGGGAGCTGCTGGTGTAATTGAAATGTTGTAAAAATAAAAGACGGAAAAAAATAAAAAGGTTGCTTCTTTAAGTAACCTTTTTTGTTTTATGTTGATAATATTTTTTCAATTTGAAATATTGTGAATAATTATTAGGCTTAGATTAACTTTGATAATCATTTTATCCTATTTTTGTTATAGTATTAATTAAAAATTAAATATATGAAGAAAAAATTACTTTTATCTTTTGCAGTTTTCGCAACAGCGTTAACTGTAAATGCTCAAAAAAAGAATTTATTAAGAGTTAAAGACTCCGATAATTCTTTTAAAACAATCGAATACTATACTTCTGTTGAAAGAAGTAATTTTGAAGGAGTAAAAAACAACAAAAGAGGTGGACTTTTAGTTACGGATACTGTTGGTATGTTGCAAGAAAAATATTACTATGCTTCTCCATATAGAAGAACTAAAACAGTTCAAAATTATTTTTATAATAACACTACAGATATTACAACTGCAAATGCTGGTAAATTAGATACTACACATTTAGAGTTCACTACTTATACTCAAATGGTGGTAAATAATGCGAAATTTTCATTGAAAGGATTGAGATTTCCTTATGTAGCAATTAATCCAAGTGCATTTGATGTAAAGGTTTATGCTGTTAGAGATGGTAAAGTAGTAAAATTAGCTTCTAAAACAGTTATACCTGCTAAAACTGGTGCATGGGTTACTGGTAGAGTTATTTTTGATGCAGCTGTAAGTGTTGTAGATGATACATTGTTATACCAATTTGAACCAGCTGAAGTTAATACAAAATTTGTATTACAAGTAGGAGGTGTTTATGGTAAAGCTTATGAATCAACTGCTGCAACTGTGATTAAAGGTACTTCTGCTGCAGATACTTTAAGTGTAACTACATGGAAAACAGAAGGTAATTATGCGCACTCTTATTTCTTTGGAGGGCAAGTAGTTAAAGGAACAGATTTAGATGCTGGTACAATTATTATTAAGCGTGTAGGTCAAAATAAATATTTGATTAAACCACAAACTAAAGTGGGTACTACTTTTGCTGTGGCTGGTGATGCTTTGAAATATTTGGCTGAAGGTAAAAGTGATGCTTATGTTGAATATACTAAGTTTCCAACTGTGAAGTCGAATGGTGCTATTGGTCCAGATTTTACTAAAAATCCAGAGATTAATCAATCCGGTTTGTATTATACTCAAACAGGTGTAGATGCTAATCAAAATCCTGTATATAGAATGGAAGATACAGATATTGATTTTTCACCAATTGTTGAATATACATTAGAAAGATCTGCTAATATTAGTAATAAATGTTTAGCTACTTCTAAGACTGTTGAAATTACAATTACACCAAATGATTATTCTAAAAATCCAATGTTTAATTACTATGCATTTGCTGCTAAGTTTTTGAATAAAAAAGGTGTTGATGGTATTTTATACTCTCGTATTTTTAGTACAAATTCATTAGTTTCTGGTGATACTATCGATGTTGATAATGATGTAAATAAATATTCTTTTACTTATTCTGGTGATGATAAAAATGACACATTAAGAATGTATGATAGATTTTTCGCTTGGTCTAAAGGTGCTAATTCTCCATCTGTAGATTTCTTGATTAGTTCTAAAGTTTCTACTACAACTTCTTCTTCTAAAGCAGTTTACGCTCAGTTAAATGGTAAAGCGAATGCAGCTGTTCTTGGTGGTTATGCTCCTTACACTTATGTGTGGAGTAACAAAGCTACAACTGCTTCTATTAATGTAGGAAAAGGTGATTATTCAGTGGTTGCTACAGATGCTAATGGATGTGCAGCTTCTAGTGCTTCTGTAACTGTTAGTGAATACGCTCTTTCTATTGCTGATTTATCTGTTTCTGGTTTATCCATTTATCCTAACCCAACAGCTAATGAATTAAACGTTAAATTTAATGCTAATTCTGCTGCTACAATTGATTTAGTTAATGTTGCTGGACAAGTAATAGATACAAAAAATGCAAATCAATTTGCTAATGTAACTTTCAACACTTCTGATTTAAATGCTGGTGTTTACTTTATAAACATTAAAGTTGCTGAAGGTACATTCTCACACAAAATTATTAAAGAATAATACTTTATTATTTTAATTGATGAAAGCCGGCGAAAGCCGGCTTTTTTATTTCTATTTTATTATAGATTTCATTCGATTCTTTTTATATTTGAGAATAGAAAAAAAAATGCGACTTTGTATTTGATAATTAGATGTTTATTTCTTTTAATTTGTTTTGTGTTTGTATCTAATACAAATGCACAGGTTCTGTTTTCTGAAAATTTTGAGGGAGTAATAAATAATGTTACAAAATTGCCTGTAAATTGGCAAGATAGCGGGAATTCTTTAGATGGTATATATTCGGTTGGAGATAGTGCACAAGCAAATTATTTGTTAAACCAATCGTCGCTTTGGAAAGTACCTGCACATGGTCAATTTGCTATGACAAATGACGTTCGATGTAGTTATGAAAAAGGTATTGGTTATTGTGACAAATCAAAAGACCGATTAATCTTTCCTATGCTTAGTTTTCCCACTTTTTCTGGCAGTCTTATTTTAAAATTTGATGCTTTTTTCACGGGTAAATTAGGTTCTTTAGCTACTGTTGAGGTTAGCTTAGATGGAGGGTCTAAATGGGTCAAAGAATATGAATTAGTTGCCGATGAAAATCAATGGCAATCAAATTCTGTAAATCTTTCAAAATACATAGGAGAATCTAATGTGCTTATTTCATTTCTTTATAATGATAATAATCTTGTGAGAGATGGGTTAGCAATTGACAATGTAGTTATTAAGAAGCAAATCCCTTGGAAAGATGTCAGCGTTGATTATGTTGATGCGGCAAAATTTTCTTTTATTCCAATAACACAAGTTGATTCTATACCTTTAAAAATGACAATTCATAATAGTGGTACGTTGTTATTGGATACAATTACTGCATTCATTCAAGTTTTAGAATCCACCTTTCCGCAAAAAATACTATTTAGTGGAAGTAAAAAAGTGTATAATCTTAATCCAATAGATACTTTAACATTGTCTTTGGGTAAGTTTTTACCACTGAAAAAAAATTCGGATTATCTATTTAGACATTGGGTTCACACTTCCAAAGATACTGTCCAAGAAAATGATTCGTTAAACATACCAATTCGCATCACACAATCAAAATATGCACGTGATAATGTGAGTTCAACTTCTAATTTTGATTTAACTAGCATAAACACGATAACCCTTGGAAATGTATATTCAATTACAAGAGCAAGTTATATTGATTCTGTTTATTTTGAAACCTCAGTTAGTTCGATAGGGACAAACGTTCAAGCTTATATTTTTCCTATACTAAATGGTAAGGTATCCTTGAATGAATTAGGGAAAAGTGATATTTATACGCTTTCAAATCCTACTCAATCTGTTTATCTAAAAATAAAAAGTAATACGTTAGGTAAGGTGTTTTTGGATACAGGTAATTATTTGGTTGCCATTCAGAAGCTTAATGGAGGTGGCTCTATGGGTATTAAATTATGTGATAATTATTACGAAAAAAACACAGTTTTTATGCGAATAGGTAATGTGTCTTTTCAAACGCTTGATTCTTATTTTTCAGGTACAAAAAAAACAGTTCCAATTATAAGAGCATTTTTAACTCCATTTTGCCGTTTGTCTACTAAAATTAAAATGATTAACACAAAATGTAAATTTTCTACAGGAAGCTTAACTGCAATACCTCAAAATGGAAAATCTCCGTATACTTATTTATGGAATAATAATGTAACTGATTCATCCATTTCCAATTTAGGAATAGGTAAATATAGTGTTAGAATAAAAGACTATTTTGATTGTTTTTTTGATTCTTTGAATATTTCTTTAGATCCTTTTCATAATCCAATTATTGGGATTGATAGTTTAAGACATCCGCTTTGTTTTGGTGATGCAAGTGGGTATATTTCTGTTACAACAGATAATCCAGCTATTATTACAAAAGTGAAATGGAACGGTGTTGCAACTAATCAATTGTTTACGGATAATGCTAAAGCGGGGACGTATAAAATTGATATTGTGGATGGAAATAATTGTGAAGATTCAATCAAAGTGAATTTAATTAACCCTGACTCTTTGGGTGTTACCTACTTAGTAAAAGATGAAACGATAAAATCCAAAGGTATTATTTCGCTTTTTGTAAACGGAGGAAATCCTCCGTATAGTTATAGTTGGGGGGATACTTTGAAGATGAAAAACAGAGCTGAATTAAAAGGAGATTCGTTATATGTCGTAACTATATCAGATACAAATGGTTGTAAAAAAATCAAGCAGATTTACGTAGGAAATACAGTTGGGTTAAACGAAGATTTAATTTCAGAATGCATGTTATATCCTAATCCTGTTGTTAGTCAGTTGTTTGTTGGTTTTGAAAGTCCGATTTCAACTATTTCAATTATGGATTTAACAGGTAAAATTTGTAATTATATTTTTATAGATAGCAGTACTTCTTCTCCGTTTATTATAGATGTAGAAAACTTAGAACAGGGGATATATATAGTATCAATTGACCGGTTTGGACAAAAAGAGCAATTTAAAATCACTAAAAATTAATATTTTAAAGTTTAGAGATTTGATTTTTTCATTATATTAGATAAAAAAAAGAATATGTCAGAAATAATAAAAGCAATAAAAGGGGGAGAATTTTTAATTTCAAATACATCACCTAATGCCATTTTTACACCAGAAGAATGGGGGGAAGAACAAATGATGATTGCTGGGATGTGTAATGATTTTATTTCTCAAGAGGTTTCACCAATCTTAGATCGAATTGATTCAATGGAAACTGGATTGATGCAAAACCTATTAGATAAAGCAGGTGAACTTGGTTTGCTTGGACTTTCTGTTCCTGAAGAGTTTGGAGGCATGGGGGTTGACTTTAAAACTTCTTTGTTAGCTACAGAATATTTAGGGAAGGGGCATTCATTTTCGGTTGCTTATGGTGCGCATACAGGTATAGGATCTTTACCCTTATTGTACTATGGTACACAAGAACAAAAAGTAAAATATTCACCATTATTAGCTTCTGGAGAATGGAAAGCCGCGTATTGCTTAACGGAGCCCTCTGCTGGTTCTGATGCAAATTCAGGTAAGACAAAAGCTGTGCTTTCAGAAGATGGAAAGAATTATATTTTAAATGGACAAAAAATGTGGATCACCAATGGTGGATTTGCAGATTTGTTTACAGTGTTTGCGAAAATTGATAATGATACTAATTTAACAGCGTTTTTAGTTGAGGCAAAAAGTGAAGGGGTCTCTTTAAATCCAGAAGAGAAAAAGATGGGTATTAAAGGGTCTTCGACTCGTCAAATATTCTTCAATAATGTGAAAGTACCTGTAGAAAACATGCTTTCTACTCGAGAAAATGGATTTAAGATTGCTATTAACATCCTTAATATTGGCCGGATAAAATTAGCAGCAGGTGTATTAGGTGGTTCGAAAGAAACAATTTCGGATACCGTTACCTACGCGAATACAAGAGAACAATTTGGGAGAACATTAGGTAAATATGGCGCTATTCAACATAAAGTTGCTGAACAAGCAATACTTACGTTTGTTTTAGAATCCGCTACCTATAGAGCAGGACAAAACATTGAAGATGCAATCAATCATTTGATTGAAGGAGGAATGAATAAAGTTCAGGCTACTTTAAAAGGAATCGAAGAGTTTGCTGCTGAGTGTGCAATTTTAAAAGTTGCTGCTTCTGAATGTTTGGATTTTGTTGCGGATGAAGCGGTTCAAATCTACGGTGGAATGGGGTATTCTTCTGAATCTACGGTAGAAAGATCATATAGAGATTCACGTATAAATCGTATTTTTGAAGGTACAAACGAAATCAATAGAATGTTGTCTGTTGATATGATTTTGAAAAAAGGATTAAAAGGTGAATTGGATTTATTAGGAGCAGCAACAAAAGTAGCTGGTGAATTAATGAGTATTCCTGATTTTGAAGAAAAAGAAGAGTCAGTACTTTCTTCTCAATACACTTTGTTAGAGGGATTAAAGAAGACTATTTTATTGGTGGCAGGTGCTGCTGTTCAGAAACTTGCGACTTCTTTAGGGAAAGAACAAGAAATATTGATGAACATAGCAGACATGCTAATCGTAACCTATCAAGCCGAATCTGCATTATTACGTGTAGATAAAATCATTCAAGCGAAAGGAGAGGAGGCTGCTGCAGTTCAATTGGCGATGGTTAAAACCTATTTTTATGATGCGGCAGATAAGATGGCAAAATCCGCTAAAGATGCCTTAAATTCTTTTATGGAAGGGGATGAATTAAGTATGACATTGATGGGGGTAAGAAGGTTTACTAAAACTGAACCTTTTAATGCAAAAAACGCTAGGCAATTAGTAGCTAGTTATATCCTTGATAAAGGAGGTTACGAGTTTTAATATACAGAGCATAAATAACTATTTAAAAAAGGGTTACATTGTTGTAGCCCTTTTATTGTTTTAAAGATGAAAAAGATTCTTATTATTCAGACTGCTTTTATTGGAGATGTGATATTAGCAACCCCTGTTATTTCTGAATTAAAAAGAGTACATCCTGACTTTGTTGTGGATGTTTTGGTTCGTAAAGGGAATGAATCATTGTTAGCTAATAATCCAGGGATAAATGAAGTTTTAATTTTAGATAAAAAACAAAAAAAAACGAAAGAAATTCTTAGATTAATTCAAATAATTAGAGCTAAAAAATATAATGAAATAATTAATTTACATAGATACTTAAGTTCTGGGTTACTAACTATTTTTGGAAATTCTAAAAGTACCGTTGGATTTATCAGTAATCCAATTTCGTTTCTTTATACTAAAAAAATTAAACATTCTTTATCGAATAGACAGCACGAAGTGGATAGGAATCTAAATTGTATAGCTCATTATAACGTTGAAAAACGTGTTAGACCAAGTTTATTTCCCTCAGAGTTGGAAAATGAAACAACTAAAAAATACAAACATGAAACCTATTTTTGTTTGACTCCAGCATCGGTTTGGTTTACTAAACAATTACCAATTCATAAATGGATAGAATTAATTTCTAAATTAGAACGATTTGGAACAGTTTACTTATTAGGAGGTAATTTAGATTATAAATTATGTGAAAAAATTATTAAAGAAAGTAAAACTACAAAGGCAATCAATTTAGCTGGAAAACTTTCTTTTTTAGAATCAGCAAGTTTAATGAAAGATGCAAAACGAAATTTCGTAAATGATTCAGGACCATTGCATATTTGTTCAGCAATGAATGCTTCTGTTACAGCATTTTTTTGTTCTACAATTACAGCATTTGGTTTTGGTCCTTTGAGTGATGACTCAAAAGTATTAGAAGTTGAAAATTTAAAATGCAGACCTTGTGGTATTCATGGTCACAAAAAATGTCCAAAAGGTGATTTTAAATGTGGAAATGATATAATATTAACTATAGAAAATTTAAACTAAAAATTTTTAAAGATATGACTGTAGCTATTACAAATGGGATTAAAGTAAGTGTAGAAGTGAGTTTTAATGAACAATATTCCACGATTCAGAAAAACAATTATATTTTTAATTATAAAATCACTATTAGTAATGAAAGTATTTTTTCAATGAAATTAATTTCGAGAGAATGGTTTATTTTTGACACATTAGATTTTCCACGTATAATAAGAGGGGAGGGAGTGATAGGAGAGCAGCCAATATTAGAATCAGGAGAATCCTTTACCTATTCAAGTTCTTGTGATCTTCAGAGTACTTTGGGTAAAATGCAAGGGTATTATTACTTTGAAAATTTAATCTCAAATATAGAGGTAAAGGTTAATATTCCATCTTTTACACTAATGTATCCTTATTTATTAAATTAACTATAAATCCTAATTTCTAATCTTGTTGGTTAGTAAACATTCATTAAATTTGAAAAAAAAATAGATTATGGCGAACGCAATATCAAGAGTACCAGTTGCTATCAATGAACCGGTAAAATCTTACACTACCAATTCACCTGAAAGAGCTGAATTATTAGCAATGTATGATAAAATGTATAACCAAGTACCATTGGATATTCCAATGTATATTGGTTCTGAAAAAGTATTTACTTCTAATAAAAAGAATTTAACATCTCCACACGATCATAAAAAAATATTAGGTCAGTATAATGTTGGGGAAGCAAAACATGTTGAATTAGCAATTGAAAAAGCTTTGGCTGCAAAAGATGCTTGGGCTGGATTACCATGGGAAGAGAGAGCTGCGGTTTTTTTAAGAGCGGCAGACTTGTTGGCAGGACCTTTTAGAGCAAAAATGAATGCTGCTACCATGTTAGCTCAATCTAAAAATGTATTTCAAGCTGAGATTGATGCTGCATGTGAGTTAATTGATTTTTTCAGGTTTAATGTCCAATATATGTCTGAAATTTATCGTGAACAACCAGAATCTTTGCCAGGAATGTGGAATCGTTTACAATATAGACCATTAGAGGGATTTGTATTCGCATTGACTCCGTTTAACTTTACTTCTATCGCTGCAAATTTATCTGCTGCACCAGCAATGATGGGGAATGTTGTTGTTTGGAAGCCAGCAGAAACACAAATATATTCAGCGCAAGTAATTATGGAATTATTCCAAGCTGCAGGTTTACCAGATGGTGTAATCAATATGGTTACAGTTGGAGGTGAGGCTGCAGGAGATGTTATATTTAAACATAAAGATTTTGCAGGAATCCACTTTACAGGTTCCACAGGTGTTTTCAGAAGTCTTTGGAAAACGATCGCTAATAATATTGAGAATTATAAAAGTTACCCAAGAATTGTCGGTGAAACAGGAGGGAAAGACTTTATCATGGTTCATTCTTCAGCAAATGCGAAAGAAGTTGCTACGGCAATGACACGTGGAGCGTTTGAATTTCAAGGTCAAAAATGTTCTGCTGCCTCTAGGGCATACATCCCTTCCGATTTATGGCCAGATGTAAAACGTATACTTGTAGAGCAATTAGCTTCAATAAAAATGGGTACACCTGCTGATACTTCTAATTTTGTTAATGCAGTGATAAGTGAACGTTCTTTTGATAAAATTGCTTCTTATATTGACTACGCTAAAAACGCAAATGATGCTGAAATTATTTCAGGAGGAAAATACGACAAGTCTATTGGCTACTTCGTAGAGCCTACCGTTATTGTTACAACGAATCCAAAGTTTAAGTCTATGGTAGAAGAGATATTTGGCCCAGTTTTGACCGTCTATGTTTACGATTCTGAAAAATATGAAGAAACATTAACATTAGTTGATTCTACTTCTGAGTATGCTTTGACAGGGTCAATCATTTCGAATGACCGTTATGCGATTCAAAAAGCTTTGTTGGCTTTGGAGCACAGTGCAGGTAACTTCTATGTAAATGACAAACCAACTGGTGCTGTAGTTGGGCAACAACCTTTTGGTGGTGCAAGAGGGTCAGGTACAAATGATAAAGCTGGAGCACCATTAAATTTATTACGTTGGGTTTCTGCAAGAACAATAAAAGAAACTTTTATTCCAGCAAATGACTATAAGTATCCTTTTTTAGGATAAGACAAAATAATTATTAGACATAAAAAAATCCAGAATGTACGTTCTGGATTTTTTTTATGTCCTATTGTTGTCTATAATTTATGAATCTTATGTGTATAAGAAGAAACTCCACTTGTTAATTTAACGAAATAAATACCTGGTGTAAAATCACTCGTATTTATATTTTCTTCTGTTTGTCCTGTTGAAAATTCTTTTTGTAAAAGGATTTGTCCAGAAATTGAAGTTATTGATACCGAAGATGAGCCTGATAAAGGTTCAAAAGATAATTTTAATTCGTTTAATACTGGGTTAGGGTAGATAGAAAAGTTTAATGTGTTTTCAAAAATAGACACACCAGAAGTATCTTTACCAACTAAAATGTCATCACTTGTTGGTAGTAATAAGGATTTATAAATAAAAACGTCAGAAGAACCTGTACTTGAATATCCTTTTGTAGCCCCTACTATGTTCAGATTGCCACTATATGATCCTGCTATATACACATTATACATTGTGTCAGCTTTAATTGCAGAACCATAATCGGAGCCACTACCATTGTATTGTTTAACTAATATACCTTTTCCTGTAACATCAAATTTCAATAAGAAAGCATCATTATTTCCTGATGTTGATAAAGATTTCCCTAAAAAATCAGTAGAAGAACCGGAGGATGTATTGAAAGTACCAACTAAATAAATGTTCTTGTACTTATCTATTTCTAATTGTTTAGCGGTTTCTTCTTTTGTATTTCCAATTTGTTTTATCCATAATAGTTTACCACTCAAATCATATTTTCCTATAAAAATGTCTTTTCCTCCTTTACTAGACAGGTTAGAAATCCCAATTAAGGAAGGATCGAAATCTACCGTTAATGAAAAATAACCACTTACATAGATTTCATTTCCTTTACTTATGATTGTATTTGCTTCATCCGCTGCAGATCCTCCAATTTTTTTTACCCAAAATAAATCTCCATTTGCATTTACTTTTTGAATAAAGATGTCAGAAAGTCCATTTGTAGTGGATGACAAAATTGAATCTTTAATTGGTGACGGGTCAAAATCTACATTGTTTCCTAGCAAACTTCCAACGTTAAATAAATTTCCTAAAGAGTCTAAAGTGATAGAGTTACTTACAACGGAACGTTTAGCACCAAATGTTTTCGTCCAATTAACATTACCATTTAAATCTCTTTTTTGTAAAAACATAGAATTGATGTAAGCAGTTTTTTCAATTTTTCCCGAAAATTCACCAGATAAATAAATTCCATCTTTATTTATTGCAAGACTCCTAGCTCTTGAGTATAAGGTATCGCCTAATGTTTTTACCCATAAACAATTTCCAGCAGTGTCCATTTTCGCTAGGAAAATTGATTTTTTACCTTGTGGAATAATTTTTTGAATTCCAAAGTCCAGTGTATCTTCAAATGTTCCTGTAATAAACAAAGAACCATTGTAATAAATCATCGATGAAGGTCTATCATTTCCTTTACCTCCGATTTTTTTAGACCAAATATATTTTCCTTTTTTCGATCTTTTTTGGAGGAAAACATCGTCTTTACCATTGCTAATAAGGTTGTCTTTTATTGTATCATTTCTAAAATCTCCATATCCAGAAAAACTTCCTATAGCGTATAAGTTTGCTTGATTGTCGATTGTTAATGCTACACATGTGTCTGCATCAGTCCCACCGATAGTCTTACTCCAGCCATAATATTGAGCAGAGGCATTAAGAGCAAATAAAATGAATAAAAAGGTAAAGATTGATTTTGTCATAATTTTTTTAATTGTAAATAATGTATGAAAGATACTGAATAATTCCTAAAATGATGTATGGATTAATACTTATCTTATTTTATTTTGTTAACTTTTTAATAAATAAGGTTCTATATGGAATACTGTGGGTAGTTAAACTTTAGCTTCCCTGCCACAAAGTAAATCATATTAATGAAGTTTTCAATGTTTCGATATCCTCTTGCTCTTTTTTTAGCCAACTGTATCTTCGAATTTATCCCCTCTAATATTCCGT
>CANGOF010000034.1 GCA_947455515.1 Flavobacteriia bacterium | reverse complement strand
ATATTCCACAAAGAGAGTTTAGTCTAAGCCCTTGATAATAGGTCCGTAACCTTAATTTCTATTTAGAACTTGCTCTCAAAGAAACAGGGGTCGTAATCTCTGCATAGGTCTAAAATCCTTGAAAAAGAATGATACCCCCTGTTTCTTGTCGAATGATTTATAAGGTAAATTTATTTGAAATTTCACTTTATTTAAATCACTTTACAAACTAAAGGAAATTTGAGAATATTGAAGCTCATTCGTTTATGAGAACGCAGAGAGTTTTTGACTTTGTCAAAAAAAAGCAATGCATTTTCTAACGACGTTAGAAAATCTCTGCGAACTCGAAAATTCAGTCTAATACTTCCAATTACTCCAAAACCCTTTAGTTTGTAAAGTGATTTAAATATAGTAAAATTTAAAATAAATTTACCTTATAAATCATTCCACAAGAAACAGGGGGTATCATTCCGATCCTAAGGAGTCTAGACCTATGCAGAGATTACGACCCCTGTTTCTTTGAGAGCAAGTTCTAAATAGAAATTAAGGTTACGGACCTATTATCAAGGGCTTAGACTAATCTCTCTTTGTGGAATAAACAAATATATTTAATATGAAACAAAGTTACGTTATTGGGATTGATATTTCAAAATCTAAAATCGATTGTGCGGTTATGTCATCCAAATTTGAACTAATTAAAGAAAATGAAATTGGTAATACTGATTTGAAAGTTAAACAGTTTATCAAAAAGGTTTTACTCGAACTAAAACTTTCTGAATCTGACATTCTTGTTTGCTGTGAGAATACTGGAATTTACAATCGACCATTGGAGAGAGTTTGTGTCGAATTAGGTGTTGATTTATGGGTAGAGCACCCATTAAAAATTAAGCGAGCGAGTACAGATATGCGTGGGAAAAATGACAAACAAGACGCACGAAGAATAGCAGAATACGCTGTACGATATAACGATAAACAGGTTTTATTTAAAGAACCTTTGAATGTCGTTAAAGAACTTAATGTTAGTGTCAAAATCCGTGAAACACTTATCGAACAAAAGGTTGCACTTCAAAATCAATTAAGAGAATCAAAAAGCCACGATAAAAAAGAATATGATCTATTATTTCAAGGATACAAACAAATATTGAAAACATTAGTTAAGTCGATAGAAAATATTGAATTAAAAATCAATGAATTATCGAGAAAGCATTTAGAAATATCAAAGAATATTGATTTGATGATAAGTATACCAGGTATTGGTATTCAAAATGCTCTAAATATTTTGATAGCAACAAATAATTTTGAGGCATTTAATTCTGCAAAACATCTAGCGTGCTATGCCGGAGTAGTTCCGTTTCAAAATCAATCTGGAACAGTAATAAAAAGAGATAGGATATCAAAAATGGCAAATAAAAAATTGAAAAAATTACTACATATGGCAGCTATGTGTGCGATAAGATTTGATCATGAAATAAAAGAATATTATCAAAAAAAAGTAAGTGAAGGAAAAAATAAAATGAGTGTGTTAAATGCTGTAAGAAATAAATTAGTGCATCGAATTATGGCTGTAATTAACAGAAAAACACCATACATTAAAAAAATAACAGAAAAACTATCAGAAAATGAAATGAAAGTTTGCATTTTAACATAGAAATCTCTGCGAAAATAAACTTCGATTACACATTAAGTATGGAAACCATTTACCTTTCTATTTTAGAGGCCAAAAGATAAGTAGCAGCCATACGAACAGCTACTCCGTTCTCTACTTGATCTAGAATAATCGATTGTTTACTATCCGCAACATCACTTGTAATTTCCACCCCACGATTGATTGGTCCTGGGTGCATCACCACAATTTCTTTATCTAGTGATTCTAAGATTTCTTTGTTCAATCCATACTGCATCGAGTACTCACGTAAGGATGGGAAATACTTAATATCTTGTCGCTCCAATTGGATACGTAACATATTTGCTACATCACACCAATCTAATGCTTTACGTAAGTTATGTTCAACCTTTACTCCAAGATCTTGAATGTATTTTGGAATTAGGGTCGTTGGTCCACAAACCATCACTTCTGCCCCTAATTTTTGCAAACAATAGATATTCGAAAGTGCAACACGGGAATGTAAAATATCACCAACAATCACCACTTTTTTTCCTGCCACATCTCCCAAACGCTCACGAATAGAATACGCATCTAACAAGGCTTGTGTTGGATGTTCATGCGTTCCATCTCCAGCATTAATGATTTTTGCTTTCACTTTCGTAGACAAGAAATGTGCCGCTCCTGGATTCGGGTGACGCATTACCACCATATCTACTTTCATCGATAAAATATTGTTCACTGTGTCAATCAAAGTCTCCCCTTTCTTTACCGAACTAGAAGAAGCACTGAAATTGATAACATCGGCAGATAAACGTTTTTGCGCTAACTCAAAGGAAAGTCGCGTACGAGTGGAATTCTCAAAAAACAAATTCGCAATGGTAATATCACGCAACGAAGGAACCTTCTTAATTGGACGATTGATAATTTCTTTAAAACTATCTGCAGTCTTGAAAATCAACTGAATGTCGTTTTCCGTTAGGTCTTTAATCCCTATTAAATGTTCTACACTTAAATTATCCATTACTCTCTCTTTCTTGTGTAAAAAGTACTACTTTATCTTCTCCTTCTACCTCTTTCCATTCTACGTTTACACGCTCTGTCGCTAAGGTATCGATGGTTTTCCCAACGTAATCTGCTTGGATTGGCAATTGACGCTTAAAACGACGATCAACCAAAGCCAATAACTCCACACTTGCAGGTCGACCATACGCCATCATCGCATCGATCCCTGAACGAATTGTACGACCTGTATATAACACGTCATCAATCAAGACAACACGCTTATTTTCAACAATAAAATCAATATTTGTGGCACTAGGAATAATCGGACGTTCACGTCTTCTAAAGTCGTCACGGTAAAACGTAATATCCAACGCTCCACACACAACAGGCTTTCCTAAAATTTGCTCCAAACGGATTTTTAAACGGTTTAGGACATTCACTCCTCTTGGTTGCAAACCAATTAACACCGTATCTTCGAATTGATTATGATTCTCAATTAACTGATAACAAAGTCGATTTAAGGTTAACTCAAATTGCTTTTCATTTAAAATGACTTGTTTTTCCATTACCACAAAGATAATTTATTGTTTATTAATTTCAATTCTATCAGTCTAACTTATAATTCATAAATCGTAAACTATAACTACCTCAACTGCGCCTCTAATTTCGCTTCCAATTCTTTACGAATCTTCTCCATCACACTATCCACTTGCTCGTCTTTCAATGTTTTCTCCGCATCTTGGAAATGGTACGAAACCGCATAGGATTTTTTACCCTCCTCCAAATTCTTGCCTTCATACACATCGAACAAGTTCACTTTCTTCAAAATTTTACGGTCAACCCCTAAAGAAATCTTTTCAATATCTTTAAAACGAACATTTTCGTTCAATAAGAAAGAGAAATCACGACGTACTTCAAAGGTTTTAGGTAATTCTTTATAAACCACCTTCACTAATTTTAATTGTTCTGTCAATGCATCCCAATCCAAATCAGCGATATACACTTCTTGTTTGATTCCAAAATGCTTACGCACTTTTGCAGAAACCCAACCAATTTCACCTACTTTCTTTTTCAAGACAAACAAGGAAACACCGTCGGTCAACAAACTATTCTCTAAAACATCTTCGGTTATAAACGAATCTAACCCTAAACGCTGTACAATTCCCGCAACTAAACCTTTAATTGTATAAAAAGAAGTTTTCGTAGCTGCATTATTCCACTGCTCCATTTCTTTTCTACCAGAAATAGCAAGCAACAAACGCTTATTTTCTTTGTAATCTTCCCCCACTTTTTGGTAGGTCTTCCCAAATTCAAACAAACGCACATCCGCATTTTGTCTATTTTGATTGTGCGCAACCACTTCCAAAACACTATAAATTAAGGTCTGACGCATTACATCCAACTCTTGACTCAACGGGTTTAACATCGCCACATTGTGCGCTTCACTAAACGCTTCGTTACCAAAATTTTTACTATAAATAGAAGAAGTTAATGAATTGTTCATCATTTCATTACAACCAAAACCAACTAAAAATTCAGACAAAGAAGCTTGTACTTTTTCTAAGTCTGGTTTCGTACGTAATGTAATTGTAGTATTTAATTTTTCAGGAAGTGGAACATTGTTAAATCCGTAGATTCGTAACACTTCTTCAATCACATCCACTTCACGTAATACATCTACACGATATGCAGGAAGAGCTAATTTCCAAGAAGTTTCAATTTTAGATATCACTTGAATATCTAAGTTTGTCAATATCAATTCAATGGTCGCTTCTGGAATTTCTGCTCCAATCAATGCATTGCAACGAGCTACACTGAAATCAATCTGTGTCGCCGAAAAATCATTCGAAACAACCGCAATAGGCACCATCGCTAGATCGCCACCACACACTTCTTGAATCAAAGAAACAACACGCTCTAAGGCATATTGGGTTAAGTGAGGATCTACACCACGCTCGTATCGGAAACTTGCATCGGTATTCAACCCGTGACGTTTCGCTGTTTTACGAACAGAAACCGGATTAAAATAAGCAGATTCAATAAAAATATTTGTTGTCGCATCCGAAATCCCTGATTCCAACCCACCAAAAACACCTGCAATTGCTAAATAATCAGTAGCATTGCAAATCATTAAATCATCTTCATGTAAGGTACGTTCTACACCATCCAAAGTCACAAATTTATCACCTGCTTTCGCAAAATTTACCTGTACCTTTCCATTTAATTTCGCTGCATCAAATGCATGTAAAGGCGTTCCTAATTCACGCATCACATAATTGGTACAATCCACAACTGAATTAATTGGACTCAATCCAACTGCACGCAATCTTTTTTGCAACCAAGCTGGAGAAGGTTTTACCGCAACATTTTTCAAGCTTACACCTAAATATTTAGGGCAAACTTCTTTTTCTAACACTTCAACCGCAACTAGAACGTCATTATTCGTTACTTTAAGTTCTGCAACTTTAGGTAACTCTAAACTTAACCCAGCAGTATGGTGCACATTCAAATAAGCGACTAAGTCACGCGCTACACCAATGTGTCCCATTGCATCCGCCCTGTTCGGTGTCAATCCAATCTCAATTTGGTAATCTTCTTCTAATTCAAAATACGTTGCAGCAGGCGTACCTACTTTTGTTTCAGCAGGCAATACCAAGATTCCGTCGTGTGACTTACCTAAACCAAGTTCATCTTCCGCACACAACATCCCTAAAGACTCAACCCCACGAATTTTAGAGGCTTTGATTTTAAACGCTTCTTCTGGAGTTGGATATAAGACAGCACCTACGGTCGCGCAAATCACTTTTTGTCCGACCGCTACATTTGGAGCACCACATACAATTTGTAAAGGTTCACCTCCAACACTTACCGTCGTCACTTTTAATTTATCAGCATCAGGATGTTTTTCACACGAAAGAACTTCTCCAACAAAAACACCTTCCAAACCACCTTTGATTCCTTCAATCTTCTCAATTCCATCTACTTCCAATCCTGTTTCAGTCAAAATTTCACTGATACGTGTTGGCGTAAGATCTGTTTTTATGTAGTCTTTCAACCAGTTATAAGATACTTTCATATGCTATTTATTCTAATGCTACGCGAATTTAAGCATTATGATAGAAATATCTTTTCTTTTAGAAACTAAAAACTATTCAACCACGACATCGTATCCAATCCATCTGCAAAATCAGCGAGACCTGGACATTGCGCAACACCAAAAGCAAGGTAGTTTCGACCAACCACTACTTGAATATCTTCTTTGTGTTTTTCTAAATAGCTATCCACTTCCGAAACAGCTTCATAACGATGGTAAAACAACATTGCTAATGGCGAAAATAACTCTTCCGATTCTTTGAGTAAAACAAATCCATTATCTAAAATTTGCTCTAAATTCATCAAGTAAATCGCCTTATTGTAATCGTAATTATTTGCGTATTTATGCACATTCACGACATCCGCACTAGGAATAATCGCTTCAAAAAAACGATTCAACTCAAAATCTTTAGGAATAAGCAAATGTGATACATTGCGACATCCTAATCCAAAATGAGTAAAAATATCCGAACCTAACGCTTCTAATTCTTCTTTTGATTCTTGTCCAGTCAATACCGCTACCGAAGTGCGATTTTTACGAAACACATGCGGTAAATGCCCGAAATAACTCTCAAAGTAGCGCATGGAATTCCCACTACCTGTTGCGATAATCGCATCCACCTCTCCTAATTTCGCTTCCGAAATCGTAATTCGATCCGAAATTTCTGGTAAAAAGTTTTGTAAAATAGAAACCAAAGCCGGCAACAAGGTTTTATCGTCCGAACTCAACTTAATCACAATGGAATTGCCAGATAACAAAACACACAAGAAATCGTGAAAACCTACCAAAGGAATGTTACCCGCCATAATTACCCCTACTTTTTTAGGAGATGCAGCAAATGCGTAGTCCTTTGTAAATTGAACTAAATTTTCTTTCGTTAATTGCTCTCCCCAACCTTTGAAAACATGTAAAACCGCCTCTTCCGTAAACCAACCATTCAAATAAAATTGTCGCTTTACTAAAGCTTGTAATTTCTCATATTCTTCGCTAGTCACTCCCAACACATAACCTGTCCATTCTTTTTGATTTGCAATAGATAACATAACGTTACCTAAACCATCAAATGCAGTTATTATCTCCTCTTTAGTCATGCTTAATCTACCTTATTTAAGAAGGTAAAACGTTTTACCATCTCTTCTTTTTTCAACAGTATTGGACCCTCAATTTTTCCATTCTGACCAACCTGTCCGTAACGACCCTGCGAACCAGACTTACCATTATTGTAATTAAATAAACCTCCTAATTGTCCCTTCGAATTCATCCCTCTACCAGCATTCCCGGATCGACCTGGCGCACCCGAAGTACCACCTTGCACATCAATCTGAATGTTATTTCTAAAATCAGTCAAGCGATCATCCATATAAACATACACATTGCCACCACGACCACCATGACCAGCATCTCCGCCATTTCCAGCATCTCCACCATAGACAGAGGGAGTTGTCGTTGTTGTCTTACCATTCACAGTCGTTGTTACAGGATATGCAGCATCCTTACCATCTCCACCATTACCTCCATTACCCCCATTACCACCGCGAACATCTATGTATATTTTTCCAGTTCTTTTAGGGATAAAAACGCGACGTTGCACCCCATTATCCTCAATGGTAGCAATCACAAAATCATTCCCTTCTACTCCATAATACTGCAAAAAAACAGAAATATCAGAACCATTCCCTCCATTAGCACCGTTCGAACCATTGGATCCCGACTGAGAAGGTTGTGATCCATAACTACCACTCTGACCATTTTGACCATTTTGACCAGCGTGACTCAATTTTATCTCATTTGGATAATAAATATCTAACTTACTATTCCATAATGTATCACGAGTAATTTTATGAATAAAACATACGTCAATTTTTTTATTGATTAATGGTATGTAGCTATCCACTTTCAATTTTCCATCCACAAACTGAACCATACTTTCTGAATGATTTTCAAATAATTCATTCGGAAGGTGACGCATATCTTTAGGGATAATCTCACCTGTATTTAACACTAAATCATAATCAATTTCCATTGGATTGTTCAATTCAATAGTCTTTGTACGAACCTTAATACCAACTACATACGGAACTTTTACAGAAAATTCTTTTTGAAAACCATACTTCTCACTCGACATTCTAACTTTAATCGTATGATTATCTTTCGTTAAGTTAGCCATCCCATATTTTAAATTTCCA
Organism: Flavobacteriia bacterium; assembly: GCA_947455515.1. GTDB lineage: Bacteria > Bacteroidota > Bacteroidia > Flavobacteriales_D > Crocinitomicaceae > CANHVK01. Next base: position 19,425 of record CANGOF010000034.1, on the reverse strand, counting down.
CGATTCACACTGATCACATTTTCTCCTGAAAATTGAATATTCGACCACTTCATTCCGTTCGAATTTGTCTTAATCTTTTTAACACGACCATTCTCTTTGATTAAATCTACCGAAAAACGAACCGACCCTGCAGCTTGATACGACTGATCGATTTCCACCGCTGCAGATTCATAATGTGTTGTACCACAAGAAGCAATAAACAAATAAATAATTGAAAACAAATAAATAAACTTAAACTTCATATATAACAAATTAAAAATCTATATAACAATATTTTAAAACTAAAATAAAAACAACTAAAACTACAGTTATAATTTACAAATAAGTACCTTAACAAACAGACAATCTTCCAATTTATTGTAATTTATTATAGGTTCATCTACCTGAATAAAACTACCTTCATCAAACAAAACATCATTTATCACTCCACTTCCTTTCACACAATAATATGCAAGAATCTCATTCTCCACCACTAATTCCTTCTCAATTAAATCTACCACAAAATCCATCTCCACTTTGTAATAACGACTGTAAATCACATTAAAATCAACCACCTTCCCCTCACTGACCGTTTTCCAATCTCCTTCAAAATCAATTTGTTCATTCTCATATACAACAAGCCAATCTACCTCATTATGCTTCACTTTTAACTTTCCTTCTAGAATCGCTAATTTTCGATGGTAACCAGGAAAGAAAGTAAATTCGCTATTCTCCACGAGAACATTAGCCGTACTTATACGAAAATCAAAGTTTTTTTCTGCAACATTTGCTCCATCAGGATAGATAAGCAACTCCGTTGTAGTACCACCACTCCACGTTGTCACCTTTTGATCTTTCCTAACTTTCACTTTCATTGTAACAAAATAAGCACGAAGTTAGGCATAAAAAAAGAGGTCATCCTTTTGGAATGACCTCTCAATATTAACTATTTCGCTTAATTTTTAAACAAACGCAACGAAAGCGCTACTGTTTTCTTTAAGTTTTCACGTTCAACGATATAATCTAAGAAACCGTGCTCTAAAACGAACTCTGAAGTTTGGAAACCTTCTGGTAAATCTCTACCGATTGTCTCTTTAACGACACGTGGTCCAGCAAAACCAATCAATGCTTTCGGTTCTGCAATATTAATATCTCCTAACATCGCAAAAGAAGCTGTAACACCACCTGTAGTAGGATCTGTTAAGAAAGAGATGTATGGTAATTTATGTTCAGACAACTGCCCTAATTTGCCACTCACTTTCGCCATTTGCATTAAAGAATAACCAGCTTCCATCATACGAGCACCTCCAGACTTAGAAATGATCATAAACGCCGCATTTAATTCGATTGCTTTATCTATTCCACGCGCCATTTTCTCTCCCATTACAGAACCTAAAGAACCACCAACGAAAGCGAAATCCATACAGCAAATCACTAAATCTAATCCTTCTACTTTACCATACCCTGTACGCAATGCATCTTTTAATCCTGTACTTTTTTGAGAAGCAGCAATACGATCGGTATATTTTTTAGTATCCTCAAAATGCAATGGATCTCCAGAAGTCAAATTTGCATCAATTTCAGTGTACTCCCCTTTATCAAATAAGATTTGAAAATATTCTTCCGAACCAATTCTTTCGTGGTAAGAACAACGATCACATACGTAATTTGTTTTAATAAAATCAGCTTGTGTGAAAACTGTTTTACAATTTGGACACTTATGCCATAAACCTTCTGGAGTTTCTTTTTTCTCTGAAGTTGTTGTTGTAATCCCTTCTTTATTTCTTTTAAACCAACTCATAGTCTTATTTTATCCTAATGTGTTTACATTATTTAAATCTTCGAACGATTGTGTCAAACGTTTAATGAATGTCAATTCACTTTCACGCACCCATTTTCTTGGATCGTAGTATTTTTTGTTTGGAAGTTCTTCTCCTTCTGGGTTACCAATTTGTGTTTTCAAGTAATCTTGGTATTTCAACACATAATTTAATGTCCCTTCTGTATAAGCGAATTGTAAATCCGTATCGATGTTCATTTTGATTACTCCGTAACCAATTGCTTCGCGAATTTCTTCCACCGTAGATCCAGAACCACCATGGAATACGAAATCTACTGGGTTGTGACCTGTATTGAATTTTTGTTGTACGAATTCTTGTGAATTTTTCAAGATTTTTGGTGTCAACTTCACATTTCCTGGCTTATATACCCCGTGGACATTACCAAACGCAGCAGCGATCGTAAAGCGAGGACTTACTTTCATCAATTCTTCGTAAGCAAAAGCAACCTCTTCTGGTTGCGTATACAATTTAGAGCTATCCACATCTGAATTATCCACACCGTCTTCTTCACCACCAGTAATTCCTAATTCAATTTCTAAAGTCATACCAATTTTACTCATACGCGCAAGGTATTCTTTACAAATCTCGATATTTTCAGCGATTGGTTCTTCTGAAAGGTCAATCATGTGCGAAGAGTACAAGGATTTTCCTGTTTCCGCATAAAACTTTTCAGAAGCATTTAATAATCCATCGATCCAAGGCAATAATTTTTTCGCTGCGTGGTCCGTATGTAAAATAACTGTCGCACCATACAATTCTGCTAAAGCATGCACATGTTTTGCACCAATCACAGCACCAGCAATGGCAGCTTTTTCATCTGTATTATCTAAGGATTTCCCTGCATTAAACAAGGCTCCACCATTTGAAAACTGAATAATTACAGGAGATTTTAATTTTGCAGCCGTTTCCATTACAGCATTTACGGTACTAGAACTTGTCACGTTAACTGCTGGTAACGCAAATCCTTTTTCTTTTGCGTATTGAAATATCTTTTGCACCTCATCTCCAGTAGCAACCCCTGGTTTAATCGAATGACTCATAGTTATAATTTTGTGTTTTCAGTTACAAAAGTAGTGAAATTGAATTTGAAATACAAGGTTGGAGAAAGAGATGTTTTGAACAAAAAGTGCTGAATAAATGAGGGAGGGAATTATCACAGATGGCTCGGAGATTTTTTTGACGAGAGGGATGTTTTTGAGGACGCAGAGGGGATTTGACTGCGTCAAATTGTTAGCTCGATTTTAGGAATAGAAATAGCGTATTTATACGCAAATTAACACTTTAATTCATTAAACGAAGGGAAAGTTTATAATTTTAACGTCAAATTTTTAAGGTATAAATGAGACTTCCTAGTTATGAAATGTATGTTGGAGATTCAAATCATATTTTTGAATTTACGAGTATAGGAAAGAAAGGTGAAATTGAAAAAATGATAGTATTTGAAAAAACAACTACTAATGGATTTTATAATTTAGCTTTTGGTGATAAGGATAAAATAACAGGGAAATTGAACGATATTAAAGTATCAAACAATGGAGATAGCGAAAAAGTTTTGGCAACAGTCGTAAAAGCCGTATATATATTTTTAGAATTGAATCCTAACGTTTGGATTTATGCCGAAGGAAGTACGAAATCAAGAACTAGGTTATATCGTATGGGGATTTCAAAACATTTAAAAGAAGCCGAAAAAGACTTTTATATTTTTGGTAGTAAAAATAATTCTTGGGAAAAATTTATACTGAATGTAGATTATGAATCTTTTGCAATCTTGAAGAAAAATAATTAAATTTGAATAACTAATTTGCTTATTATGAAATCAGTTAAAACGACAAAACATCCTAAGTTTAAAGATTTAATGATAGATCATACTTTGGATAAATATAGAAGCGCTCCTTACTTCCAAGAAAAACTTGAACGTGCAAATAAAGCATTAAAAACTCTTGGTATTCCTAAGATTGAAGATAAATAGATTGATTTTTGATGAAATGAGTTCATTTCACTAACAAAAAGATCCCTGATATCAAACTGAATAAACTGAATAAAAACAGTTTAAATAAATTCAGTGAATCTAACTTTCTTTTTGGTGTATAAACAAACTTGTACAAACTTAGAAGTAAGCCAAAAATTCCAAAGAGAATACTAATATAAATTACTACCGTTTGTTTCACGTTATTGATTTATCTTAACCCTATAATATTGATTTTTTGGGTTGCCATCCAATTCAAACTTTCTGACCACGATCACAAATTCAGTATTTGAAACCCAATATAGGTCATGCACATAATAATTAATCATATCTACATTTGTCAGTAATTCAACGTTTCCATTTTTAGTTGAATACACCGAAAATCCAGTCTTACAATCTTCAAACACTTGAAAACAATCATTTTGCTTACAAATAATAAAATTCCTATCAATACTTAAGAGTGGATCGTTGGTTACAACAGTTTGTTTACCTGTTTTTACATTCACTAATATTTCTCTTGAGTCTTCCCAATTTTCCTCATATATCCAAAATAAGTTCGATTTACGGTCAAAGCCTTTGAAATGATATTTCTGATTAGCGGTTTCGTCATTTGGGACTAATTTATTCTTTAGTGAAATTTTAATTTTTCCTGCTGTTATCTCTATGCCATTTAGCGTGTCAACAATTTTGTTTGGTAAATTACCTTCAAAAAGTACACCTTGATTGTTAGATGATGCTACTTCTTGTTTTTCAATTGTTATAGTTTTATTGGATAATAATTCAATTACATCACTTTGCTTTTTTAATTTCGATTTTTTTGATTGAACTTCTTTCAAAATAGCTTTATTATCAATACTTCGACTCTCCTCATTCTTACTATTACATGAAATCTGAGTTAATATCAGTAATAAAAAGTAAATTGATATTTTCATTTTGAAATATTAGCGTATTGATTTTTTTCTTGTAAATTACGTTACTTCAACAAAGTCCTCCCCCTTAATCCCCCTCCAAAGGGGGAAACGAGTGTTTTGCTTTTGTTTAGGGTTTTAACTAATTATTATTAAATAGTAAAAAACTTAAAATTTCGAAGTGTGGTCTACTTCCCCCTTTGAAGGGGGACCGAGGGGGATGACTCTAGATGTATTATTTCACTCAACATATATCACCTCCCTCAATCCCTCCTCAAGGAGGGAAGTCTTACAACTTACTTCGATTTACCTACCTCCACCTCACACATTTTAACAGCTTCTACCAAGTCTACCACCCCACCTGTAACCGACATTTCTTCAAAACGAACTTTTTTATCAGTTCCTGGTAAGACTTGTTTGGTTCTTCCGTAATATTTTGCAGAAGTAAGGATAATGGTTTTGATTTGTAGCATGGTTAAACTTGGGTAGTATGATTTTAATAAGGCCGCAACTCCAGCTACCATTGGAGCAGCCATAGAGGTACCGTCGAATTTTTTATAAGCACTTTGAGGAACCGTACTGTATATATCTTTACCTGGTGCAAAAACATCTACTTGTACTTTTCCATAATTCGAGAAGTCTGCAGCCAAGTGTTTCTTTGGAGTTCTCGTAGAAGCCCCAATCGTTAAGAACAATGGTAATTTTTCTTTTTGAAAGGAATATAAAGGGGTTGGAAAATTAGGTTCCACATCTATATTTTTATTGTCATTTCCTGCTGCATGAACCAATAAAACATCTTTACTGCTTGCATACGCTAACGCTTCATACACCTCTTTCTGAAAAGGAGAATACCCTTTCCCAAAAGACATATTAATGATCTTCGCTCCATTATTCACTGCATAACGAATTGCTAATGCGATGTCTTTATCTTGTTCGTCGCCATTAGGTACTGCACGCAAAACCATAATTTGTGCATTATCTGCAACTCCATCTGCTCCTAAACCATTTTTTCTAATTGCTGCTATAATCCCAGAAACGTGGGTACCATGGGATGCATCCTCCCCTTCTAAAATATTATTTCCGTATGTAACATTGGTGAAATCAGTCGGGTTATCGTTTACAAATTGTCGGTCGTCATAGTTAACATTTAATTGAAAGTTCAACGCATCATTCACGTGTTTGGATTGTTCTTCCATCATTGATATAGACATTTCACCTTTTAACATAAGTTCTGCAAACATTTTTAATTGTTTACCTTGTTCATCTTTTGGCTTCCAACTTTTTAAATCTTCCAAAGTATAACCTGGTTTACCTAAAATTTTACTAACCGCTTTAGGTACCATTTTTATATAAGCAGTAATTTGCTCATATTGTTTTTGATATCCTTGGTATTTTTCAACTTCTTCGTTGATTTCATTTTTAAGTGTAATAAAAAGTTGGTAGTCAACACTATCTTCTTTTTTAACTTGATTCTCTTTCAAACGCTCAAATTTATCACGCATTTGTCTATACATACGTACTTTTTCATAGCACGCTACATCTTGCATTTGTCCTTTTGAATTACCCAAAAAATTCCATCCATGTATATCATCGATGTACCCATTTTTATCGTCGTCGATATTATTATTAGGAATTTCTTTTGGGTTCGTCCATATTTTACCTACCAAATCTTCGTGTTCTATGTCTACCCCAGAATCAATAACAGCAACTAAAACGGTGGTAGACTTCTTGTCTTTAAATAATTCATATGCCTGTTCGGTATGTAAACCTGCAGGATCAATATTATGCCAATTCAGGTTATCATCTTTCGATTGAGAAAAAATGCTTCCAACAAACAAGAAGCTTACTAAGATTAATTTTATTTTCATCTTTATTTTTATTAGGAGTTAGGAATTAGCAAATAGGAGTTAGGAATTAGCTTATAGGAAATAGTGAAAAGCACATTAGGAAATCGTATCGAGTAGTTGGTCATCTGGGTTCGTTTTAATTATCTCCAAAGGGTAACGTGTCCAGTGTAGATTTCTAATTTTTCTAAAATATTTACCACTTCAATTTTATAGGTATAAATATCATTCGTGGATTCTACTCCGTTAAATGTTCCGTCCCATCGTGGTCTAAGTTCTCTAGAAGAATAAATAACCTCTCCCCAACGATTAAAAATTGTAAAATCTACGGAAACTACCGACTTCATAATTGGCATAAAATAATCATTCACACCATCCCCATTCGGTGTAAATGTATTCGGTATATATAAAGAATACGGATAAAAAATTTGAATTTTTTGTGTAGTAGAATTTTTACATCCTGCAGAATCAGTAACAGCTAGCGTAACATCATAAACATTAGAGTCTTGATAGATCACTTTATCGTTTCTATATTCGCTTCGTTGACCATTACCAAAATCCCAAGTATATTTTGGATATTTTGGGGATAGATTAATGAATTCAATCTCCTCCAAAATAATAGGTGTTCCTTGATAGGTAAATCGAACTGGTGGTTTATTCACGTAAACAGTTACGGTATCCCGTACAGTAAAGGTTTTACATTCATCTCCAACAAAAACAAAATATTCACTTGTTTCAAAAGGTTTCACTTTAATTTTAAACGTTGTATCATTCGTTGGTACCCAAGAATAGGTATATTTTCCAAATCCCCCTGTCGCTCCAGCGATTATTACAGCGGAATCGCCATTACAAATTGTTGTATCCGGAGAAACATGTGTAATTAATGGTGGACTGGTAATCGTATATAAAAAAGATTTGGAAGTTTTTTCACCACAACGATCGGTAACAGTCAACGTATAATTGGTGGTTTTAGGAGGTTTAATAATTGCTTCTTTGTTTACATCCACTGTTTTCTTACCATCACTCCAATCGTATTTATAAAATCCAGCGCCATCTGTAGGATTTGCTAACACCTTTGTGGGTAAATATGGACATACCTCCGTGATATTTGCTATTGAAGCAAGTTGCAAAGGTTTGTATTTCATAACAATCACTGTGTTTGTCTTTTTTGTCGAATTAAAACAAACATCGGAAACAGTAACGTCGTATTGTTTAGTAACGATAGGCGAAACTGTAATCGTCGTGCTTTGTTCGGTAGTACTCCATAAATACGCGTAGGGCGCTAAACCACCCGTCACAATTGGGTTCAACGTAACACTTTCACCAACACAAAAAACAGTATCGTCTGGTAAATTAATTTTTACAGGTTCAATATCTTTTATATAAAAGACCTTAGAAACCACATAGGTATTTCCACAAGCATCCGGAAGAATTAAATCCATTACGATGGAATCCAGACTTTCTGCAACATTATCTTGAAGCGAAGAAACATCAAAAGATACGGAATCTTTCCCTATAGGAATGGTAAGTGTAGCAGGAGCATTAGTAGAATAATCTATCCCTTTTGTTGCAGAACCCTTAAAAATTACTGGAATGTTATATACAATATTCTTAGAACCTGGCATTTTATGTATACTAACGTGTCCCGACGTACACCCTTCCGCCATCGTAACCGTATCTTTAAAAAACTCTTTGGACAGTTTTTGAGAAGTTGTCAAATCCACTTTGGCAGACAAACTGTTCGCCTCCAAAAACAAACCGGAATCAAAGGCAGCATCCCCAACATCGGCAATTGCAATGGTTAGCGTATAACTTTTACCACATAAAACCGTTGACATTGCAGTAAGTACACGCGTAAACCCATCGTATTGAACTGTTTGACCATTTTTATTATTTACATAATATTTGGCATTTGGATTCCCTTGATCGTTTACATTATTAATCGTAACTGGTGTACCATTAGGTAACATTGCAATGTTTTTTTGTCCCAATATTCCAGGACCCGATATAAAAAACGCAAATAAATCATTGAATTGAGAACCAACAAACTCAGGGTATTCTTCGGAACCAAACACATATCGGAATCTCACGGTATCCGACATAGGTGTAAATTGAATTTCTATTGTTGCAGCGTTAAACGTTTTTTGAGGATCAGTACCAGAAGGAGTTTCGTTTGCGATAATTTGATTTAATAGCAAATTTCCACCATATCCATTATCCATACCCGCTGATGCAGAGTTATTTGGACCAACAGGACCATCGCTACCCGAAATTGTTCCTGTAGTCATTACAATACCACGAGCTAAACCAATATTCGATTTTGTACCATCAAAACTTCCTAAGGCAATTGGAGCACCAAAATACTTAACGCTGGTTACTTTTACACCTGTACCCAACAAGACATTTTGCACTAAATTTGTTGCGTTATCGACGTTAGTAACCAACTGAGAATTAGAATAAAAAGAAAACATAAGCATACATAGCAAAACGAATTTCGCTAAGTAATTTTTTATATGTCTTCTAACGTCATTCATTACATTCCTTGCATATTACATAAGGAGAAATAGAATCCCCTCTTTTCAATTAATTCTGAATGTGTTCCTTGTTCTACAATTTTCCCTTTTTGTAACACCACGATTAAATCTGCATTCTTGATGGTACTTAATCGGTGAGCGATTACCAAGGAAGTTCTATTTTGCATTAATTTCTCCAAGGCATCTTGTACTAATTTTTCACTTTCTGTATCTAACGCAGAAGTTGCTTCATCTAATATAAGTATGGATGGATTTCTTAATACGGCGCGTGCAATACTTACACGTTGTTTTTGTCCACCCGATAATTTATTCCCTCTTTCTCCAATATTGGTGTCATATCCATTTTCCAAAGCCATAATAAACTCATGTGCATTGGCAATTTTTGCAGCTTCAATGATATCTTCTTCTCTGGCAGTATTCAAGCCAAAAGCGATGTTATTTCTCACTGTGTCATTAAATAATATCGATTCCTGGGTCACCATACCTATATGACTACGTAAATCGGTAATGGATGCGTCTTTTATATTCACCTCGTCAAATAAAATTTCTCCTTCTTGAATATCATAGAATCTCGGTAATAAATCGGAAATAGTAGACTTACCACTACCCGATTCACCAACCAAAGCAACCGTTTTTCCTTGAGGAATAAATAAATCGATGTCTTTTAACACCCATTCGTCTTTGTATTTGAAGCTAATGTTATTGTACGAAATACCTTTTTTCAATACTGGTAAAGCGATTGGAGTTTCCGCTTCGTAAATTTTTTCATCTGCATTCAATATTTCGTTAATACGATCTTGACTTACCTCCGCTTTATTTAATGCGCCCAAATTAAAAGCAATACTTGAAATTGGTCGTAACAATTGAGAAAAAACGATGATGAATGTCAAAAATTCTTCCCCCGTAAATTTTGAACTATGCTTCGCATCTAAAATCATATTTCCTCCGTACCAAACAATACCCATTAGGACAATAGAACCAAGAAACTCATTTAAAGGTGACGATAAATCTTTTTTTCTAAACGTAAGCGTAGTTAATTTTTGATGATTTAAATTGATTTTTGCAAAAATTGAATTTACATAAGGAGCAGCATTAAACGCTTTGATAATTCTAATTCCAGATAAATTTTCCTCCAAAACGGAGAATAAAACTCCCATTTGTTCTTGTTGATTTTTGGCTGTACGCTTTAAACTTTTTCGAATCAAAGCAATTATTAATGCTGAGATTGGTAAAAGAATTAATGAAAATAAAGTTAAGGAAGGACTCCAGTAAATCAAAACTCCAAGATAGGTAATTAGGGAGATGGGTTCTCTAAAAATAAGTTCTAACATTGCAACAACAGCAACCTCAATTTCATTCGCATCTGAATTCATACGAGACATAATATCCCCTTTTCTCTCGTTTGTATAAAATGAAAGTGGCAATTTCATTGCTTTTTGAAATAAATTATCTCTTAGATCTCTTACAACCGCCATTCGTAATTGCGACTGATGAAAAACTGCCATGTAACGAAATAAATTTTTGAAAAAGAATGCGACAAGCATGGTAACACAAATAAATAACAAAGCCTCTTTTGGATCCTTCATAACCATTTGTTGCATTTCATATTGAAAAAACTTGGAGCAATACGTAAAGAAATCTAAAAATCCACCATTATATACTGGCTCAGAAACCAATACTACTTTATCTTTTGGATCACGAAATAATAATTGGAGAAATGGTACAAAAAGTACCAAGGAAATTAAATTAAAAATAACAAAAAGTAGATTAGAGATAACAACTAAAACTGCGGTTCCTTTATACTTAAATGTTTGTCTATATATTTCAATAATTGCTTTCACTATAAATTGCTTGTTTTTAAGTATTCAAAGATTTTTCTATCTCCCTCCGTAAATTCTACATGTCTGCGCTCCATCATTGCCTCTGCCACCTGAATTGCTTTATTTAAATCAAAAGGCACAACACCTTCCGCTCCTCCCCAAGTAAAGGATTTAATTAATTTATCCGGGAATCCAGCGCCATAAATATTTGCTGAAACTCCAACCACAGTTGCAGTATTGAACATCGTATTAATTCCACATTTACTATGGTCTCCCATGACTAACCCCATGAAAGTGATGTCTGTATTTTCTAGTTTGTCCGATTCGTACGAATATGCTTTCACAGTAGAATAATTATTCTTCAAATTTGAAGAATTGGTATCCGCACCTAAATTACACCATTCTCCAAGTATGGCGTTACCAAGAAAACCATCGTGTCCTTTGTTGGAATACGATTGAAAAACAACGTTATTCACTTCACCTCCTACGCGACAATGTGGCCCAATGGTTGTTGGTCCATAAATTTTCGTTGCTAACTTTACACAAGCTTCTTCTCCTAAGGAAAATGGTCCACGAATAATGGAACCTTCCATCACTTCCGAATTTTCCCCTAAATAAATTGGTCCCGTAGTTGTATTTAAAATACATCCTTCTATTTTCACTCCTTCTTCAATAAAAAGTTGGTCTAAATCACCAATGATGGTATTCGTTTTCGAAATACCACAAGATTCCCTGTCTTCCGTTAAAAACTGAAAGTCGGTCGGCAACACTTCCCCATTTCGTTGAAATAGGTCCCATCGATTTTGAAGAATTACCAAAGGTTCTCCAACATAATTAATTTTATTTGTAGGATTTTTACCGATTTCTACTAACCACTCTAATCCTTGCATTAATACATCTCCCTCCGATAATTCACGAGCGATTGCTACTAATTCTTCCGTTGGAATTACAGCACCATTAATTCGCCAAGTATAATCCGATGCACCAGGAAATTTCGTCTGAAGGTATTCTTCAGTTTCAAAGAAAATTTCAGCTTCCGGACACAATTCTTCCCAACGTTCATCGTTCGTAAGAATTCCCATGCGAAGGTTTGCTACTGGTCTCGTAAGAGTCAGAGGTGCAAAGCGTAAGTGTAGACCGTTATCGGCAAGTAGTAGTTTCATATTTTTTTCTTTCATTTTATTTTATAAAATGGGGATGTTGCAATGCAACATCCTTACTGGACAATGCAACATCCTTACTGGGTATCCTTAGAGTTGTCCTTCCTTATTTGGTACTCCTAGGGATATTACCCAGAGACCAACAAAGGTTAGTAATCCATTTAGTATCAACAATTCGTAGCCAAATTTGTAGCCCGCGAACCAGTCTTCAGAGTTTGTAGCGATAAGATAGCATATCGACGGAGCGATTAAGCAGATGATTAGGGAGAATTTATCGCGAATTTGACGTTTTGTGAAAATCCCGAAAGTAAACAAACCAAGCAGCGGTCCATAGGTGTATGAAGCAATTTTCAGGATCGTTCCTATTAAATCACTTCCAGGATTTTTGGAAATATACACTTCCGTTCCCAAAATGATAAACAAAAACAAAAGCGAAAAACCAATGTGTACATACAACTGTAAACGTTTTTTTTGCTTTTCATCTCGCTTATAAAAATTCAGAAAATCTACACAAAAACCAGTGGTTAATGCTGCAAGTGCACTATCTGCAGACGCATACGACGATGCTGTTATTCCAAGCAAGAAAAATACTCCTGCAATGGTTCCAAAACTTCCTAACGCAAGTGTCGGAAATACATTATCCGTTACCACCTTCCCTTCTTTCATCGGAAGAGCCATTCCTTTTTGGTTCGAATACACATAGAGCGCACCGCCCAAAATCAGGAATAAGAAATTTACAAAAACTAAAATGGTAGTAAACGAATACATGTTCTTTTGCGCATCTTTCAAGGATTTACACGTAAGGTTTTTCTGCATTAAATCTTGATCTAATCCTGTCATAGCGATTGCTAAAAACATTCCCCCAAAAAATTGTTTTGGAAAATAGAGGTTCGATTTCACATCGTCGAAAAAGAATATTTTGGTCATGGAATTACCCGCTTCTGTCTTCGTTTTAGAGATTAAATCGAACAAACCAAACAAATTGACATCCAACACATTCGCAATCGTAGCCGTACATAATATCACAGCACTAATTAAGAAAAACGTTTGAAATGTATCCGTATACACGATGGTTTTAATCCCCCCTTTGAACGTGTACACCCAAATCAAAGCAACGGTAACCAAGGCTGTCACCCAGTATGAAATCCCCAAATCTTTAAATAAAAACAAGTACAAGACAAACGTTGCTAGATACAAACGAATAGCAGAACCAAGTGTTCTCGATAAAATAAAAAATCCTGCCCCAGTTTTGTAGGTCATGAATCCAAAACGTTCTTGAAGGTATTGGTAAATCGACACTACATTCATACGGTAATAAATGGGCATCAACACTTTAGCTATCACTAAATACCCTAATACGTAACCTAGTACAATCTGAAAATACGCCATACTTTCGGTTAGTACTTTCCCCGGAACAGAGATGAAGGTCACCCCAGAAAGGGAAGCACCAATCATACCAAACGCAACTAAATACCAAGGACTTTGTTTATTTCCCGTAAAAAAAGTGTCGGAATCTGTATTTCTAGAAGTTAAAAATGCGATTAAAATCAACATTAAGAAGTAGGTAATCAGTACAGTTGCGACTAAAGTTGGAGACATTTATTTATTTTAAAAACTAACTGCTAAATTAACGGATTTTTTTTTGAATTTTACCTAAATCCCCATGTTAATTATCGTTAAGAGCTATCAACTAACAAATTAATCGTTTTTGCTTATCTTTACGTGTTGTTATTGGCTTATTCACCTATGAAAAACATTGGTTTAATTCTTCTTTTTTTGCTGTTTTCTACAAATCTATTTTGTCAGAAGGCAGAAGAACATTTGGAAGCAGGAATTGCAAAAGAAGCGGAAGGAAATTACAAAGCAGCGATTCTAGAATACAACAAAGCACTGAAAATCAACGCTCATTACGTGGAAGCATATGTAAACCGTGGCATCGCTAAAAATTATTTAGGGGATTACCGAGGTGCCATAGCTGACTACAACCATGCGTTAGGAATCAACCCGAACGCACCTGAAACCTATAATTTACGAGGAGAAGTTCACAACACACTTGGTGAATACAACGAAGCAATTTCTGATTTCAACCAAGCGATTCACCTCAATAAAAAGCATGCAAAAGCCTACTACAATCGTGGAAATTCTAACCAAGCGGTTGGTCATTACAAAAAAGCAATCAAAGATTATTTGAAGTCAATATCGATCAACAATGCGTTTCCAGAAGTTTTCTTTGAATTAGGCAATGTATACACCATGCAAGGTAATTACGAAGAGGCAATTAAACAATTTGATCAATCCATCAGTTTAAAAACGGACTTTTCACGTGCATATATCGCTAGAGGAGTTGCCAAAATTAAAAGTGGAGAACACAGCGGTGGATGTGGTGATTTTAAAAAAGCGGAAGATTTAGGCGATAAAACAGTTCAATACATGATTCAGTTGTACTGCGAAAAGAAAGTGACGAGTGAAGAAGAGACGAAGTGACGGATTTTGAATGGGTTAATTTATGAACAAAAGTCAAGAAATATTAAAAAAATACTGGGGATTCGACTCATTTCGAGCGATGCAGGAAGATATTATTGACGCAGCTATCTACGGAAAAGATACCGTTGCCTTAATGCCTACAGGCGGTGGTAAATCCATTTGTTTTCAGATCCCAGGCATAGCACGCGAAGGGATTTGCTTGGTTATTTCGCCTTTAATTTCATTGATGCAAGATCAAGTAGATCAGTTAGAAGCAAAAGGAATCCGAGCAAAAGCCATCACAAGCATGATGAGTTACCGCGAGATAGATATCACGCTGGACAATGCTAAGTTTGACGGACTTGATTTTTTATACACTTCACCAGAACGCTTGCAATCCCGCTTGTTTATTGAGCGATTCAAGCAAATGAATGTATCGCTAATTGTAGTCGATGAAGCACATTGTATTTCCGAATGGGGACACGATTTCAGACCACCCTATCGAAAAATTTCTGAACTACGAAAACACCATCCCGAAGTACCAATTATTGCATTGACCGCTACCGCTACGAAGGAAGTGAAAGAAGACATTATTTTACAGCTAGACCTCAAGAATCCTGCTGTTTTTGAAAGTTCCTTTCAACGTATCAATTTAAGTTACGAAGTCCATAAAGTTGAAAATAAGGAACAAGCCTTGCTAAAATGGGTGCAAAAATTTCCACACATGTGTGGAATTGTGTATTGTCAGACGCGTAAATCCGTGAAGGAAATAGCTAACTTCTTGTTAAATCATGGAATCAAAACTGGAATTTACCATGGAGGACTAGATGCAGCAATGCGCAACACCATGATGACTAGCTGGATGCGCAACGAAACGCATGTAATGATTGCTACCAATGCTTTTGGAATGGGAATCGACAAACCAAATGTTCGCTATGTAATTCACTTTGAATTCCCTAACAACATCGAAGCATACTTTCAAGAGGCTGGACGTGCTGGACGTGACGGAAAAGAATCCCGCACCTTGGTATTATTAAACCAACGCGATATTTCGAGTACCCACGAAACCGTTGAAAAGCAGTTCCCTCCTATTCAAACGGTCAAATCGACCTACCGAGCACTATGTAATTATTTAAAATTAGCCATCGGTTCGGGTGAAGGCGAATCGTTTCCAATCAACCTAAAAGCGTTATGCAACTCCTACAAATTGGAAATTATCGAAACGTATCAATCGTTAAAAATACTTGAGATGAATGGAGACATCTTATTCAATGAGAGCGTCTTCAACCCTACACGTATCAAATTTTCTGTTGGCAACACGGTATTGTACAGTTTTCAAATCAAATACGATAAAGTTGCCAAGTTAATTAGTTTTTTAAGTCGTAGTTACCCTGGAATTTTTGATCATTTCTTTGATTTAGACGAAGCGATGTGTTGTTCGAAAGTTGGTATTTCTACAAAAGAATTAGAGAATCAATTAAAGTTTTTAGAGCAAAACGGCATTATTGACATTACTTGGAAGACCGATTTACCCAAAGTAACTTTTTTGCATGAACGTTTGCCGGATGATTATATGCGTGTCTCCGATGAGGTGTATCATAACCGAAAAATCAGAGCTTTTAAGCGCTGGGATAACATGCAGAAATACTTGTTGACTAATCATTGTAGAGAGCAATTTATCCTTCACTATTTTGGTCAAGAAGTAGGTGAATGCGGCAAATGTGATTATTGCAAAAACCTTCGAAAAGAGAAGGTTGAGAGTGGCGAGTTAAAGAAAAAAATCATTCAACAACTGAGTGAAAAACCGATGAATCTGGAGGAATTGATGAGCGAGAATTCGATGATTCACGAAGAACAGGTAAAGAAAGTGTTGCAGTTTTTGATACTGGAGGAAGAGATCGTTTTTGATGGTAGGTATCATTTACCATTAAGAAATTAAGGACGATTAGAAGTTTGATGCATAGAGAGAATTAAGTAGTGATATTTCGTTTTACTCCATGTTGTTTATTTCATATTTAGATATAATTCAATTTTTTAGAATGTTTAATGATTTCGTCGATTTCATTTTTTATCAAACTATAAATTTTATTATTGCTTTTTTTGATATTTATTAATTCAAATACTACACCTATAAACTTCTCTCCGATTGTAACTCCTTCTATAATTTTTTCATTGATCAAATCACTTAAATCATCACAACCAATTTCATTCAGTTTACATATAATTTTGTCGATTTTCAAGTAAAATTCTTCCATATTCAAATTTATTAAATTCACTTCACTTCAATCGGTCTTCCTAAAATCTTCGAATATACCGCTGTAAATTTCGCACCAAAGAAGATAATTTGAGAGGTGTAATATACCCAAGCTAATAGGATAAGAATTGTTCCTGCGATACCAGCATCTTTAGCAAAGAAATAATGAGTTAAATAATACTTAATTCCGAGTTGTCCTAAGTACAACAAAGTGGAAGTTACAATTGAACCAGCAAGTGCTAAACGTTTCAAAACAATACCATCCGATACATATTTAAGAATGAAATAAAAGATGATAACGTTGGTAATAAATGGAATGAAATGTTGCGTTAGTATTTCAAAAAAATCATGTAATGCATGTAGACCACTGAAAATTTTATCTCCAAAAGACAAGAGAACGATTTGCGCAAAGTAGGTAATTATTACCACCAATCCGAAGAACATAAGTAGTAACACATGGATTAAGCGATCTCGCAGTGTAGACACAATCATCTTCTTATTGGATTCATGAATTAATTCAATGTCGTAAAACTCATTGATACTGTGCTGCAAGGAAGAAAGAATTGCTGTAGAGGAAATTAGAAGCACAATTACTCCAATAACTTGAAGTGCAAAATTGCTTTTATGAAAATTTATCTCATGCAAAAAAGTCATTATCCCCTTTACATCTTTGATTCCAATATGCTCGGTCAACATTGCCGAAATAATGGATTGCATCTTATCTTGCCCAATAAAAGCACCAAAAGACACAATACTCAAATATAAAATTGGAACTAAGGCAAAAATGGTATAATACGACAAAGCAGCACCGTGAAAGAAACTCTTCTCACTTCCAAACTCCACTACCGTTTGTTTAAATAATCGACCTACTTCTTTCCAAGTTAGGTGACGAATGTGCTCAGATATAGATTTCTTGGACATTTTCTAAAGATTCCGAATGATTTAATACGATTATTTCTTTTTTATTCACTTTAAAGGTCGACTGTACAAAACCACCGAAATAAGTCGAAAACTGAAAATGAACATCGATTTTTCTAAAACCTACTTCTTCATTCATATGAAATTGATGTGGCCTAAACAACACATCTTTTTTATCGATTTTTAAGCGATTTATTTCACCAAAAAACAATGCTTCTTGGTAAGATGTTGGCTGTTCGTAAAATGCACGCGGGGTATCCAAACGCTGAATTTCACCATCTGAGAAATAAGCGATTTTATCTGCCAAACCTAACACATCTTGTCCATCGTGGGTAACAAAAATAAACGTTGTTTTACGCGTTTTCTTTAAAGCTTGTAAGTAATGGACCACCTTTCGTTTGATATGCGCATCCATGTGTGCAAAAGGTTCGTCTAACAAAACTACCTTAGGTTCCATAATTAACGCTCTTCCAAGGGCTAAACGTTGTTTTTCTCCACCAGAAATAGAAACCGCCTGACTTCCTGCAATAGAGTTTAGCCCCAACAAATCCAACAACTCATCCGCAAATTGATCGCGAATTGCTTTGGTAAGGTGATTCGCTTTAACAAGCAAATTTTCGCGAACGGTATGGTATAAATCCAACCCAAATTCTTGGTTAACCAACTGTACTTCTGGATGTCCTGGAACCAATCGATCTTTTGGACCTAAAATAAGTTCTCCATCCAATTTCACCGTTCCTTTCGAAGCATCCAACAAACCTGCAACAATATGTAGTAAGGTAGATTTACCAGCACCACTTGGTCCTACCAATCCCAACATCTCTCCTTTTTTAACCGAAAGATGGATATTGGATAAAATGGAACGAGTTCCTCGCTCGAAATAAATACCTTGTATTGTAAACATTAATCGCGTGCTAAATCCGTAGGAAACTCTTTAGAAGCTATATATACTCCGGGAATTGGATCTGCTAATGGTTCGTAATCCTTGATAAAAACCTTGAAAACAACTTCTTCCCCCTCTTTGTCAAAAGTATAAGAATCCACAATGCTTTCAGAAATCGCAAAAGCTCCTTCTGCCCCATTTTTCATTTTTAAACGCGCTACCAACATATTCGGTATTTCATAAGAAAATGGTCCTTCGTTTGTTTCGCCTTGAAGTACGTATACCCCTTTTTCTTCTAAGATAACATCTTCCAAATCTTGTGAGACAGCAAATTCATCTTCCCATTCGTACAAAGGATTGTTGTCCGATTCTTTCCCTCCGTGGTTTGCTTCCGCGTATTCTGGAGAAAAGTCGTCGTTCAATAAGTAAAAATGTGCTGTTATTTTCATAAGAAATTGCTTTTGATTTGGTAAACAAAGATAGTATTAATGTAGAAATAATTTGAAAATTTGAAAATGAGTGGATTTGAAAATGTAGGTGCGAATAAAGTAAACAGGTTGTTGTTTTTTTTTACGCAGAGGAATAGGAGTTTTTTTTGACGACAAGGATGTTTGGAGGTCGCAGAGTTTTTTTGACTCTGTCAAAAAATATACACAAGACGAACAAAGTGAGCAACCTCTGCGTCCTCTTTTCCCACTACCTTAAAAAAAAATCTCTATGTTCCCTTTAGTTTGTAAAGTGATTTAAATAAAGTGAAATTTCAAATAAATTTACCTTATAAATCATTCCACAAGAAACAGGGGGTATCATTCTTTTTCAAGGATTTTAGACCTATGCAGAGATTACGACCCCTGT
>CANGOF010000033.1 GCA_947455515.1 Flavobacteriia bacterium | reverse complement strand
TAGCCCGGTATCGCGCCTGCTTTGGGAGCAGGAGGTCGTCAGTTCGAATCTGGCCACCCCGACACTTAGGGGATGAGAAATCATCCCCTTTTTTTTTCCCTTTTCGACAAGTAAAACGTTACTTGTCCAATTAAAATACTGGCCCCGTAGCTCAGCTGGATAGAGCAACTGCCTTCTAAGCAGTAGGTCTTTGGTTCGAATCCAAACGGGGTCACAAAAAAAGGTTAGATATTCTCTAACCTTTTTTTTGTTTTAAAACTCTTTCTATTTTCTCTTTAACAATCTCAGAGTTCTATTTTCCTTCTAAATTAATTTGTTTTATACACCATTTTAATTTAACTTTAATAGGAAAAACAACAATACATTACCAAAAATGAGCGCATTAGAAGACAGAATTTTAATTTCCGTACATTCCGTTTTATACATTCTAGATAAATTAGAAGGTAAAGGTGATTTTCATAAAATTTTTAAAATCTTATACTTTGCCGACCAAAAACACCTAACACGTTACGGTTCGTTTTTTACAGATGATCAATATGTTGCTATGAAAAATGGACCTGTTCCATCGATGACCTATGACATTTTAAAAGCACTTAGAGGTCAAGGACTTCATAGTAATGATCAAGATAAATTTAGAACGTACTTCAATCTTATAGACACCTATAACGTTGAGGCAAAAATTAAACCTGATTTAGATGAGTTATCTGAATCCGCAATAAAATGCTTGAACGAATCCATCTCAGAAAATAAAAAATACAATTTTGACGAACTAACGGAGCGTTCCCATGATTTAGCCTGGGATAAAACAAGTAGAGATTGTGAAATGAATGTGGAGTACATTGCTGAAGCTGGTGGTGCAAATCCAACAATGATTGAGTACATTAAAACGAACATAGAAAATCAGTCTGCGAAATTGGTATGAATTTAGGTGATTATTTCCCAAAAGGGAATACCAATGCTTACGTAGAACGAAATATAAAGGTTGGAACAGTCATTAAACTATTTGTGCACGACACCAAGCCTCCCAAAGAAAAACGTTTTATCATCATTGGTTTTACGGAAGACAAATTAACATTAGCTTCGATTTATATCAATTCTGAAATAAATACCAAGATAAATTGGAGCATCGAACAACAGGCTCTCCAAGTAGAATTAGATGCGAAAGGCAGAGAATACCTCGCTATAAAATCTTACGTTGATTGTTCTAAATTCATAGCAAGAGATTCTTCAGACATTAAAGAAAAATTACTAAAACGACCTGAAGCAATTATTGGCAATTTAAGTAAACCCGATCTTGAATTGATACTAAACACCTTAAAAGGCGCAACAACCATTAATGGTAAACTCAAAAAAAGATATGGGATTTATGATTTTAAAGTGGAGTGAAATTAAAAAATCAACCTTATATTTAGAAAAAGAAATCGTAATTATATCTAATGAAACATATTGAAGTTGTAGCTGCTGTAATTGAAAATGAAAATCAGTATTTATGTGTTCAACGAAACGCTAACAAATACGACTATATTTCTTATAAATACGAATTTCCTGGAGGAAAAGTAGAGCCAAACGAAACAAATGAAGAAGCTTTAACAAGAGAAATTCAAGAAGAATTAAACCTTGAAATTCAAATTCAAAAACATATAATTACTGTAGAACACACATACCCAGACTTCAAAATTTCAATGCATACATATTTATGTAATACACAAAATAGAATATTGACTCTGAATGAACATGTTGACCATAAATGGCTGAGCAAATTAGAATTACCTTCACTTGATTGGGCTGGTGCAGATGTTCCGATAGTGGATTATTTATTGAACAATTAAAATAGAAATGGAGGCAATAAAGTTAGCAATACAACAAGCTGTCATTACAGGTTTTGTAGATGAAACAAATACATCACTAACCGATTATAGACCCAGCATTCTTACCAATGACCCCATTACGAACGAAAAAGTTTTAAGTACAATATTAGAGGAATTAAGAGTTTGTGAATCTTTTTTTCTATCAGTTGCTTTCATTACTTCTGGTGGTGTTGCATCTATCATGGGTACTTTAATTGACTTGGAAGAAAAAGGCGTAAAAGGAAAAATATTAGTCTCTGAATATTTGAATTTTACAGAACCTGAAGCGCTTCGAAAACTACTGAAATTAAAAAATGTTGAGTTAAAAATTGCTCGTGATTCCGACTTTCATTCCAAAGGATTTCTTTTTACACACGCGTCCTATTACTCTATAATCATTGGCAGTAGCAACTTAACACAAGGTGCGTTAACCAAAAATAAAGAATGGAATTTAAAAGTTACAGCTCATAAGGACAGTGAACTTTTTAAAAACACATTAACTGAATTTGATAAAGTTTTTTCTTCCGCTTTTCCTGTTGATGAAGATTATCTTGTAAAATATTCATTTATACATAATTCTGAAAAAAGACTTAGAAGTGGATTAAGAAAAGAATTATTAAAAAACACAATATCTAACACAATTTCTCCTAATCAAATGCAACAAGAAGCATTAAACAATCTTGTTCATTTAAGAAATTTAGGAAAAAATAAAGCTTTGCTAGTTTCAGCAACCGGAACAGGTAAAACCTATTTATCTGCATTTGATGTTCTAAAATTCAAACCAAAAAAATTATTGTTTTTAGTTCATCGAAAAAAAATTGCTCAAAAAGCCATGGAGACATTTCAATCAATTATGGATGAAACTATCAAAATGAGCTTATACACATCTGGCAATAACAATACAAATGTTGATTTCATCTTTTCGACAATTCAGACTTTTAGCAGGGATGAACACTTACATGCATTTGAAAAATCACATTTTGACTATATCATCATCGATGAAACTCACCGAGCAAGTGCGTCTAGTTATCAAAAAATATTAAATCATTTCACTCCTAAATTTTTATTGGGAATGACAGCTACTCCTGAGAGAACTGATGGCTTAGATGTTTTTCAACTTTTTGATTACAATATCGCTTATGAAATTCGATTGCATGACGCTTTAGCTCAGGAAATGTTAGTCCCCTTTCATTATTTTGGAATTACTGACATTGAAGTGAATGGTCAACTTGTGGATGAAAACACATCAATTCAAGATTTAAATCGCACAGATAGGGTTAATCATATCCTAGAAAACCTTCGAAAATTTGGAACAGATGACGGTATAACCAGAGGATTAGTGTTCTGTAGTAAAAACGAAGAAAGCGCATTTCTTTCCTATGAATTCAACCAACGAGGTTATAAAACAATAGCGTTATCTGGAAATTCTACTGAAGATGAACGATCAAGAGCAATTGACTTACTTGAAACGGATGATCTTGAAATAAAATTAGATTATATCTTTTCTGTTGATCTATTTAATGAGGGAATTGATATACCACGACTGAATCAAGTAGTGATGTTAAGACCAACACAATCTGCAATTATTTTTGTTCAACAACTTGGTCGTGGACTTCGCAAACGTGAAGGAAAATCCTATTTGACTGTAATTGATTTTATTGGAAATTATCAAAATAATTTTCTAGTACCAATTGCATTATTTGGAGATAAAACCTATTCTAAAGAAAACTTACGAAAATTAGTCAACAGACCTGAAAAAGCGATTGTTGGAGCTTCAACTATTCATTTCAGTCGGATAATTAAAGAGAAGATTTTTCATTCTATAGACACAGGTAAACTTCAAGAAAAAAGGAAATTAGTTGAGGAATATAAACTATTAAAGGGTAAAATTGGACGTATCCCAACCATGATTGATTTTATTAATCACGGTGAAAGAGACCCATATCAGTATATTCAAAATTATGACTCTTATTATTGCTTTTTACTTTCACAAAAAGAAAAAATTGAAAGCATTTCAAAAGAAGAATTGGACTTACTTAAATTTCTAAGTAATGAAGTTCTGAATCCTATTCGTTACGTTGATATCGATTTATTCAAAACGATTTTACTAGAAAAATCTATAAATATAGAAGATTACAAAAACAGATACTTTTCAGAGAATAAAACGGTTTTGGACGATTCAATTTTGAATCATGCAGTCAATGTAATTAATGGATTATTTGTTACAGAAAAACACAATAAAAATTTAGTAAAAGTCGGACAAAATAGAAATTATGAAATAATTACTAAAGAAGAAAACTACATCAAATCAGGAAAGAGTTTAAATTATACAATACAAAAAAAGGATGTTTTCGAAACACTTTTAGACCTATGTAATTACTCAATTTTGAAAATGAAACAATTAGGTAAAGAAGTATTTAAGAATGATTTCATTTTAAACCAACGTTATTCTAGAAAAGATGTTTTCCGAATATTGTGTTGGGACACAAATCCAGTAGCACAAAATGTTGGTGGTTACATGATTGCACCGACAAAAAAAGACTGTGCTATTTTTGTAAATTATCATAAAGATGAAAGTATTTCTGCAACAACAAAATACCATGATAGATTTGATTCTAGAAATGAGTTTATTTGGATGTCAAAAAATAAACGAAAAATAACTTCTCCGGATGTAAGTCAAATATTAGAACAAGAACTAATAAACATGCGGATTCCATTATTTGTGAAAAAATCAAATGCTGAAGGAAATGATTTTTATTATCTAGGTAACATGAACATTAAAAAAGAAACCGCAATAGAAAAAATGATTGTGAAAGATGATGGAGACAACGTGTCTGTAGTTGAGATGAATTTTATGCTAGCATCCCCTGTCGAAAAATCCCTCTACGACTACCTCCTCCACTCCAACTAACTCCTTCCCTCTTTTCCACCTCCCATTTAACTACTAATCAGTTAGATTTTTTTTTGTTTCCCCATATTTATCATGCTAATACTTTTCAGGGATTACGACGAATGCGTAAGGTCTCAATTTGCTAATTCAACTAAAATTCAACCGTAAAACATTGTCAATATCAACTATTTTTTGGTTTTAATTTATTTACCATTTTAAATAGTATATTAGTAACAAATTATTTATTAAAAATTTAAATTATGATTAAAATTTCTCTATTGTTAGTTGCTGCTTTAGCGTTTGTTAGTTGCAAGAAAACTACGTCTACACCAACAACTCCTGTTACTACAACAAATAATAATCCGGTTAAATTGGATTCTTCTTCAGCTTCTTCAGCTTATTATTTATCAGCAACTATCGATTCTAAATCATGGGGTGGTTTTGAGTCTGTAATCAAAAATCTTCAATTTGGATATTCAGAAGGTAAATCTGTTGACTCTCAAAATAATATTTTAGATATGAAGTTAACAACAGATTTGATGAAAATCGACACTACTTCTCAAGATTTTAAATACATAGATGCATTAGAAATAGGAGTGAATGCAATTAAAATGGATTACCATAAGTTTTATAACGATGATTCTTTGTTTTACGCCATGTTAAAGGTAGGAAACAATAATTTTGCACAAGGGGACGGTAACGGAATAAATGTTTCCTATGTAATAACAGCAGATGGATCAGAATGGTCTACTACTGCAGGATCTCAAGTAGGTTCTTTGTTTACAATTACCTCCATTAAAAAAGTAGATGGTCAAACATCTACTTCTGCTGAAATTAAAGGTACATTCTCATGTAAACTTTACAATATATCCAATCCTTCAGCAACACCAAAAATAGTTACTAATGGCATGTTTAACTTAAGCATAGTTAAATAATGCCTTTATAAATTGAAGATTAGCCTTAGAGAAATCTAAGGCTTTTTTTGTTATATTTATTTGGTTAAAATATAACGGACCCGATTGACTAAACAGGTTTTTACCAAAATTAAGATGTTTTCATGACACCGAAACATTGGAGTATTAAAAATTATTTGGAGCGATTTGACTCAATGAATCATGTCTTCTCTCATTGTTGTAATAATCCATATTCTTTCTATTCCACTTAATAATTCGAGTCTTCCATTAGTCGGATACAATTAGAAATGTTCATATTTGATTGTTCTCCAAAAGCGTTCGATATAGATATTATCTCAAGCTATACCTTTTCCATCCATCGATATTTTAATGTAATGTTTTTTGAGTCATATATGAAAACAGGTGATGTAAACTGATATCCTTGATCTGTATTGAAAATTTCTGGCTTTATATATTTTTCAATAGCTTAGTTAGTAACTGATTTTCATAATTCTACAGACATGGTATTTGAAACATCCAAACCTACAATTTTTCCACTGTAAACACCAATGATTGCATACATGGCTTACAATAATAACTGCTTTTTTGTAGACCTAAAGGTTTGCATTGCTTATCAATACACAGATTTGAATAAAAAGGGGGTCCACTAAGTAGAAGCGATGCCAAATAAGTTTCTGCTTTTGTAGAGTACTCATTTCCCAAGACTTTTTTCATATTCATCTGTTTAAATTACACTTTAATCAGCTATCCAGAAAATGGGGACTATTATAGTCAATCAAAGATTTAGCTGACGAATTCTAATTTAAACCCAACGAATTCTCATTTCTTCTTTTCAAATCTTATTCTTCCATATATATTTGATTCAGTAAATAAGTAAATGAAAAGAAATGATTACACTAAAAGTCGTTTTAAGCTTGGGCCAGATTCACAAATTAAAGTTAAAGCATCTACAATTAATAATTAATTGTCCCGAAGAGATCGATTATTCGTACGTAAATTGAAATTTATTTCTACGTATTCGAAAAAACAGGTGTAAAAACAAAAAACTAAACGAACAACAAAACAAAATATAAAAACCAATAAATCAAATAAATAACAGTCTTAAAAAATGAAGTACGTACGTACGTAATTAAAAATACGTCAAAAATACGTCGTGTTTTTTAGGAAAAAGGAAAGTTAATTATAAACCTTTGAGAATCAAAAAAGGAAGGGCGGCAACCCTTCCTTCCTAAGACGCAAATTAGTCTGTTTTGCCGACCAGATTTACGAGCGCAATCTTCAGACAAGTAGTATGCCGAAAATGCTTGTAAGAAAGATAAGAAAAAAATTGGAGAGTAGGCGCAAAATATAAATTTTATTATGAAAAATAAAATGTCATTAGAGCAATTTTTAGCTTCAGCTAATTTACAAAACAACAAAATTGATTTAGAAAACATCCAAGGTGGTATTCAACTTGTTTCTCAAAGAGTAGTCGTTGCCCAAAATGCCTTGTTAGACGATTGTCATGATGAACCTACAAGAGTAAAAGGACTTACACCAAATCCAATTTGGTTACCATTCCCAAAATACAGTAATTACTAAAAGTAATAATGAACCATTTAGGGTGTCCGAAAATCGAGGCACCCTTTAATTTATTCTAAGAAAAATTAAGTTCTTAAATCTTCTTAGAATATCAAAAATTACTAGAAGAGTGCTTTATTAAATAATATTTAATAAAATTTTAAGGCGATTATTATATTAAAATAGATAAAATGAATGAATTTACAATTAAAGAGTTTAATGATTTAGTAGAAAATGGGACTCAAAATTTTGAAAATGAAGTTAAACTTATTTTGCATAAAAATGACCCACTAATTTTTGACAAAATCAAATTTGAAGATTCTTCATTTTTTTTAGATCCATTGTTATTTGACAAGATAACAACCAAAGATCAAAATATCAATTTATTAGTATTAGGAAGACTTAAAGATTTTGAAAAATTTAAAAATATTGTCATAACTACTAATAAAGACGGTGTTTTTTTTCTACCATATATAGGTTATTTTCGAACAAACCTACCATCATCACGTATAGATTTAAACTACAACAATGGTTTTGAACTATTTAGTGACAATAAAAAGATTTCTTATTTATTCAATGAAATTGAATATTTTGACGAAACTATTGAGTTATTAAATTTCCCTCTCCTTGAAATTGAAAAATATTTTTATGATTTTAATGGAGATTTAGTTGATGTTGAAATTATAGACATAAGTGAAAAACAGAAAAAAAATTTAGTTTCAGCTTTAAATATTATAAAATCAGTAAATTATGAATGGTATTTAATAATGAAGAGCGTTACAAAAAAATTAATGATTTTCAATGACCAACAAATCAAACGCAATTCATTTACTTCCATTTTTATTCATGGATTTTCACTTTTTAATGCTTTTCAAGAAAATTACAATGAAGTTTTCTTTATTGAAGATATCTCACATCAATGTGGGCACACAATTTTCAATGCTTTTTTAAATTCTAAAATAGATTTGTTTTTATTAAATGAGTCTACAATCATAAAATCAAATAATCCAAATAGTGAAGGCAGATCATTAGTTGTAGTTTTACATGCGCTTTATACCTATTTTGCTATTTTAGAAAACTTTGAAAAATGTATTTCTAATAATATTTTTGAAGGAGATAAAGAACATGAATTAAACGGCCGATTAGTATTTACAATATATAAGTTCTATTCGGATTACAATTTATTAATTAATCCAGATTCAACAAGTAAATACTTAAATGAAAAAGGAGTGACAATAATTCAGTTTTTTAAATTAAAATTTGATTTGATTTGTAGTATTCATAGAGAAAGATTGGAACATTTAGATGTTACTAATCAACCATATAATTTTTCATACGAAATTTTTAAAACTACAAATTCAATTGATTTAGTTGATAAACTATGAAAACAAAGGTTTTATTTTTGATCATATTGCATATAAGTATTAGATGCTATTCACAGAACGACACTTTGAATGACTGTTGTAATAACAATCTATATCCATATTATAAAATAGGTGCAGAATTAAAATACAACGGAGGTTTTTATGCTATTAAAGAAATAGTAAACACTAATTTTTCAAATTCAAAGTTTGAAAATATAAATGATAATAATGGAATTGTCGTTGTTAATTTTCAAGTGAATTGTTTTGGGAGCATTACAAATTTACATTCAAAATCATATAATCTTGAATATGTCGAATCTAAAATTAATCAGTTAATAATTAACAATTTAACCAACTCTGTGTTGTCGTTAAAAAATTGGATATTAAGTAATAATGAGAAGGGTGAAAAGATGTGTTATCATAAATTTTTATCTTTTAAAATCGTAAATGGAAAAATCATCGAAATACTTCCAAAATAAATCTATGTCCATGCGATTCCAAGTTCTGCTTATTTGTTTATATTTTGTAGTAATTGTTCCAGTATGTACTTTTGCTCAAGTGGATACGCTTAGATTCAGAGAAGTAAAATTTGAAGAAATACATAAAAAATACGCTCCTTATTTTTTACCCTATAAAGATAGTGACTATATCAAATTGCCAAAAACCTATTTGGATTTAGGTTACCTTCAAGTATTTAAAGGTAATGACAGTGTTGGTAATTATCTAATGCAATTTGCAATGGATCATTATCTTGAAAAAAATGCAGAATTATTCCATATGATATCCGTACAAAACACGAAAAACGGAAACTATTCAATTGCTATATCAAATTTAGATTCAGCCGCTTATTATAATAAAAAATCATATGGATATTATGGTTGGGTAATGTTATATTATTATCGAGATTATAATAGAGCTATTTCATATTTGAATATCTATGATTCTTTAACTCCATATTTTAGTGATTATCCAATGGGAGAAAGCCTTGATTATTTAAAAGGATTGGCATATTTGAATTTAAATTCATATCACGAAGCAATAAATTATTTCAACAAATATATAAAGGAAGTATCTACAAAAAATGATGAAAAATGGGTCGATTATAGCGCATATTATTATAAAGGAATTTGTTATGAAAAACTTCTCGATAAGAAATCCGCTTTAAAAAATTACAAACTCGCAATTAAACATAATTCGAAATTTGTCGAAGCATTATTTCATAAGAATTTGCACGAAAAAAATGAGAAGAAAAGAAAGCGGAATTTTTTAAAAGTCATAAAATTAATCGAACAAGGATATGCTAAGTCAGATGTTTATATGGAAATATTTTATCCTGTATACATACAAGAAGTAACAAGAGAAATGAATAAATTAATGAATTAATGTACCATTACAAATCTTTCCCTTTTTATAAACAACCCGACACCATGGATTGCGGTCCCACATGTCTTCGTATCATCGCGAAACATTACGATCGTTCCATCTCATTAGAAAAACTACGCAGTCTTTCCGATACCACACGTAGTGGAAGTTCATTACAAGGAATCGCGGATGCCGCTGAAAAAATTGGTTTTAGATCCTTAGGGGTTAAAATTGATTTCGAAGCATTAAGTGAACAGGCTCCGCTCCCTTGTTTTTTTTTTTGGAGACAAAGCAAAAGATTAAAAAACAAGCTGTTCCAATCTAGGAGATTTTATTTCAAAATTCTCGAAACTTCAATAGCTATTTACAAATAACAAACATATATCTTAATCGTATTTATATTAGGAAATCGTATGTTATACCTTCGTTTTTAGAGAAAAATTGAACCCATAAAACGAATTCTAATCCAAACCCAACGAATTCTAAATTGTTCTTTACTCTTATAGAACTACATTATATATTTGAATCAGAAATTATTAAAGAAAGAATATGAACAAGATATTACTAACTCACTTTATATATACAGCTTAGAATTAATAATAAAAAATAGTTTTGAAGGTTGATTTTCTAAATTATTTGATGAATAAACATTCATTTTTCGTACGTAATTGACATCACCCTTCTACGTAAATGAAAAAATAGGGGTAAAAACAAAAAATACAAGAAATAAAAAATAAAATTGTAAGAAAATGTAAATCAACAAAATAAATCTTAAAAAAACAAAAACACGTACGTACGTAATGAAAAATACGTCAAAAATACGTCGTGTTTTTTAGGAAAAAGGAAAGTTATTTCTAAATCTTTGAGTAACAAAAAGGAAGGGCGGCAACCATTCCTTCCTAAGACGCAAATTAGTCTCTTTTGCCGACCAGATTTACGAGCGCAATCTTCAGACAAGTAGAATGCCGAAAATGCTTGTAGGAAAGATAAGAAAAAAAAATTAAGAGTAGGCGATGTAAAATTTAATAAAATGAAAAATTTAGATTTGTTAAAAGACAAAAAAATTCAAAATTCAACTCAAGTTATTGGGGGAATTGGAATGTGGGATGTATTTATATATGTTACAGAAAAAGCTGTTGACGTATGGTTTGAACATCCAGAATATGGTGGTGGTTTAAATAAAAATATGAAATTAGGTCATGTAGGTGGTGGTAGACCATAAATCAATATTAAAAACTAAGCTGTTGTACATTTTATTTGTACAACAGCTAAATCAAAATAATAATGGAAACGATATATAAATTTATTGATAAACTAACTCCTACAAACTATTATTTAAAATTAATTACACTCTCGATTTCATGTTTATTAATATCGATTGTATGCAATATTATAATCTCTGATTTATTTCATTTTGAATTAGTGAATAATCACAAAGCAATCAACATAATAAAAAAATCAAAAATAATTCAATTTCTTACTACTGTAATTCTAGGCCCATTTACTGAAACAATACTTCTACAATGGCTACCTGTATATTTTTATAATGAATACAAAAAATCAAATAAAACAGACCATATCTTTATCTTAATATTTTCTTTAATATTTGGGTTATTACATACTTATGGTATAGGTTATCAAATTTCGACATTTATAATTGGATTGATGTATTTGACTCTAACAATGTATTATGCAGATAAAAAACAAAATTTTTATTTTCCTATTGTATTAATTCATGTTTTCAATAACCTTGTGGTATTTATTGCTTCAAGTAGATAAATATAAATGACATTCCCCCACTACCACCAACCCGACACCATGGATTGCGGTCCTACATGTCTTCGTATCATCGCGAAACATTACGGTCGTTCCATTTCCTTAGAAAAACTACGCAGTCTTTCCGATACCACACGTAGCGGAAGTTCATTACAGGGAATCGCGGATGCCGCTGAAAAAATTGGTTTTAGATCCTTAGGGGTTAAAATTGATTTCAAAGCATTAAGTGAACAGGCTCCGCTCCCTTGTATTGTTTTTTGGAGACAAAGCAAAAGATTAAAAAACAAGCTGTTCCAATCTAGGAGATTTTATTTCAAAATTCTCTCAAAATCAGTAATATTTTACCCTACGTTTTCTACGTAAACGTTCTTTTCTCGTACGTAAATGGAATTTTTCGTCTACGTAATTGAAAAAATAGGGGTAAAATCAGGAAACTATTCAAGAACAAAACACAAACAAAAAACATTGAAAATCAACAAAATAAACGCAAAAAAAAAAAAAAAACGTACGTACGTAATTAAAAACACGTCAAAAATACGTCGTGTTTTTTAGGAAAAAGGAAAGTTATTTCTAAAACTTTGGAAAGGATAAATTTATAGTTTACCGTTTACTCAAAAAAACGACCACTTTGAATTTATTATATTTTAAATAAATAGTTTTGACATGAAATATAAAGAGCAATCTTTATAAAGAAAAAAAGGAAGGGCGGCAACCCTTCCTTCCTAAGACGCAAATTAGTCTGTTTTGCCGACCAGATTTACGAGCGCAATCTTCAGACAAGTAGTATGCCGAAAATGCTTGTTAGATAGATAAAAAAAATTGAAGAGTAGGCGATGTAATATTTAATAAAATGAAATCATTAAAAAGCTTTGAAAAACATCAAATTAACACTGAAAACACAACCGTTGGAGGAGGTCTAAATACTACTTATAGCTCTTCTTCTACTGCTACACAATTTCAAGATACATGGTATTTGTTTAAAAGCAACAATTCATCTTCTATAGACGAATGGAATTGTCCTCAAGGTCATACAGATTACACTCTGAATAGAGCATATTAGTTTAAAACCACTAGAAATGAGACTGTTATTTGAACAGTCTCTATTTTTAATTAATAAAATTCAATTATGATTCTAAAAATAGAATCTTTTAACAAAAAAGAAGTAATCGAATTTTTAAAAATATTTATGATTATAATATTTTTAAATTTCAATGCATTATCTCAATTAAGTCCAGAAGAATATTACAAAGAATATTTTAATTTACAGAATACTAATATAGATAATGAAAAAAAATTAATATTTATTGATTCAATATCTAAAAAATTATTCTCAACAAATAAATGTACGTTTTCACAAGTTGGGAATATTTATAATAAAATAAAATACTCAAGTGAAATTGATCATAAGTTTTACATAAAAAAATTACTCGAAGTAAGTAAATCTTATTATGTTGTAAAACATGAATTTGTAAAAAACAATCATTATATAAAAAATAAAGATTTAAAAAAAATAAAAAAAGAAACGATTTACCATTCAAAAAATTGTTTAACATTTACTTTAATGAATATGTTGTTAAAAGATCAATTTTATCGAAAATTTCACAAAAAAAACATTCATAAAATTGATTCAATAAATAGTATATATGTTAAAAAACTATTAAATGATAGTAGCATGTTGAATTTAAATTATTTTTCTGAACAGTTCTTGAATTTAATATTACTTCATGGTGGATATAAATTTTATCGTAATGAAATTCAATTAATTCATCAATTCATTATTGAGAGAAAATTAGAAAATTACGGGCTGATAGAATTGATTGAAAGAGCATCGATTTATGAAGGTGTCACTTTTCAAATTATCGAAAACAAATTAATATCAACAGAAAACTCATCTGTAAAGTTATGTAATAACATGTATACTACATGTTTAGGTACATGGGCATTTAATATTAGAGGAAATATGGTATATGTTCCATTAAATCCCAATTTTTCAATTAAACAAATTGATCAATTACGGAATTATGTTTGTATAGATAAATTAATTTTTGAAGTTAATAATAAAAACAGGTATTCATCTGTTATTGAATGGTGTGAAAAAATTAAATAGAGTATGATATTGTTAATTGGAGAAAAAATCGATCCTACTTTAGATGAAATATGTAGATGGTTAAATTATTATAAAAAAACTTGGAAAAGAATAAATGATGTTGATGAAACAACAATACTTAACTTATGTATATCAAACGAAGAAATTAATTTCACCTTATTATTTAATAACGATATAGTTACATATAAAGAAATTAAATCAGTTTATTATAGAAGAGGTATTATACACATAAAAAACGATTATGAAAAATCCAATACTAATTTATCATATTATTTAAAACAAGAGTCCTATAATCTTATTAATTTTATTCACATTTTATTAGAAAAAAAACCATCAATTGGAAAATTTCAAATGTTTGGTCCTAATAAATTAAAAGTTTTATTTGAAGCAAAAAAAGTTGGTTTAAATATACCATCAACATTTATTTCAAATAATAAAAAAGATTATATAAATCAATCTAAAAAACATAAGTCTTTAATAACTAAAGCTATATATGAAGCTTTTTCATTTAAATCAGAAGATGGGATGGTAGGGGTTTCATTTCCTACATCACTAGTAAATGAATTTGATATTAAGAAAATGAAAGATAATTTTCTATACACATTATTTCAAGAAAATATTACTAAAACTTTCGAGATTAGATCATTTTTTCTAGATGGTTCAATATTTTCAATGGCTATTTTATCTCAAAAAAACAATAAAACTGAAATAGATTATAGAAATTACGATGATAAATTACCGAATAGAAGAATTCCTATTAGTCTACCAATTAATATTGAAAAAAAATTAAAAAAATTAATGAATAATTTAAAATATAATATAGGTTGTATTGACTTAATTTATTCAAAAAATGAATTTGTATTTTTAGAAATAAACCCTGTAGGTCAATATGGAATGGTATCTGAACCTTGTTGTTATGAATTAGAAAAAGAAGTTGCAATCAAATTAATAAAACTTGCAGATGGAGAATAAAATAAATTACTATTTTAATTTTAAATTAGAAAAATTACCCGCTAATTATATATATTGGAAGATAATAAAGCAGAAAAAAACCAAAAGTTCGAAAAGAAATATACTTAATTTAAATAGTGAAGTGTATAATAATTTCCAAAAGCATAAATCACTCATATGAAATATATTTTATCTCCTGATTGTCTAAACGTAGAAGGATATTTAAGAAATACAATTTTAGACTTAATGAGACAAAATTATGCGATAATTCCAAAATGGGATTCAAATATTAATAGTATTAAAGACCCTGATTTTTTTAATTTTTTAATTAAAGAGGAGTATATTATCGAAAATTTGTACAAAAAAATAAATAAAATATCTGTCAATTATTCAAGCCCTGAAATAATTGAAACAATTATTTTAGATAATTATTTCAATATAAATACAATACAATTAATTCATTTTTTTAATATTAGAAAAGTAGCCTTAATAACAAATTCAATTAATGATGAGTTAGTAAAATACATCAAATTACTTCAAAATAAAGATGTAAATGCAATTGAAGTTCATTTTAGTATCGAAAACCTTGATGATTCATTAGTTAATAAAATAAATAATATAACTCTTAATTATTTAAATTGTGGGTTTGTTGTTTATGTTAAAAAAAACTGTTCAGTTATTATTCCAAATCAAGTAGTTTTAAAAAACACATCTTTTCAT
Organism: Flavobacteriia bacterium; assembly: GCA_947455515.1. Lineage (GTDB taxonomy): Bacteria > Bacteroidota > Bacteroidia > Flavobacteriales_D > Crocinitomicaceae > CANHVK01. The sequence continues at coordinate 12,383 of CANGOF010000033.1, read as the reverse complement.
GAAGAAAGATTAAATATTGGAGTAAATAAATTTTTTATTAATTTTTTAAATTACTATGAATCAACATTACATAATGTTTATCATAATAAAAAAGTTTATGTATCTCAATGTGGAGAGGTTTATAACTCTATAGATAAAACCATTTATTTAGGTAATACGAAAAATCCAGAAATGATTCTATCAAATTTAGTAAAATGCTCTTTGATTTGGAATACACCAAAAACAAAAATAAGTGTTTGTCAAGATTGTGAATTTAGAAACATGTGTAATGACAGTAGGACTCCTATGCAGAATAAAAATAATGAATTATTCTATATAAATGAATGCAATTACAATCCATACATCGCAAAATGGGAAGGAGAAGAAGGATATAAAACCTTAGCTGAATGTGGAGTCATTTCAGATGAAAATGGTTTTTCCATTGATCACGAGAAAATTGCTGAGATTAATAAAGAATTGTGGGGAGAGTAGGCAATGGACAATGGCTAAATGGACAATTGACAATTAATATAATTGACAATGATTGAAATGAAAAATAACAAAATGAAAAAACACATAAGTAATGAGTCGTAATCAAACAGAAATCAATTCATCATTATTCTATTGTCAATTTTTACGTTCAACTCGTCATTGTCAATTGTCCATTATCTCATTGTCAATTTGAATTTCAGAATGAAAAAATTTCCTCATTACCTCCAACCCGACACCATGGATTGCGGTCCCACATGTCTTCGCATCATCGCGAAGCATTACGGTCGTACCATCTCATTAGAAAAACTAAGGAGTCTTTCAGATACCACGCGCAGTGGTAGTTCATTACAAGGAATTGCGGATGCTGCTGAAAAAATTGGTTTTAGAACCTTAGGGGTTAAAATTGATTTTGAGGCATTAAATGAACAGGCTCCGCTCCCTTGTATTGTTTTTTGGCGTCAAAGCCATTTTGTCGTGGTGTATAAAATCAAAAAAGGAACTGTTTATGTATCAGATCCAGGTCATGGTTTGTTAGAGTATTCCAAACAAGAGTTTTTAGCCAATTGGATCGGTGCACATGCAAACGACAAAACAGAAGAAGGAATCGTACTCCTGTTAGAAGAAACACCTAAATTAAAAGAAACGGAAGAAGACGATATCGCTCGTAAAGAAGGCATGGGCTTTTTATGGAAATACATGGCAAACTACAAACGCTATTTGTTTCAATTAGCATTAGGCTTGTTTTCTGTAAGTATCCTGCAACTGATATTCCCTTTCCTTACTCAAAGCGTGGTAGATATTGGTATACAGAACAAAGACTTACACTTTCTATACCTTGTATTGTTTGCTCAACTATTTATTTTCTTGGGGAGAACCATTATTGAAATTACACGCGGTTGGATATTGTTACACCTTTCCACTAGGATAAACATCTCCTTGGTTTCTGATTTCTTAATCAAATTGATGAAACTTCCCATCGCATTTTTCGACTCCAAAATGACCGGAGATATTATGCAGCGCATCGGAGATCATAGCCGCATCGAACAACTACTAACCAACCAAACCTTAAACGTTTTATTTTCTGCTTTCAACTTTGTCGTTTTTGGTGTTGTACTTGGAATTTACAACCTGCCCATTCTCGGAATTTTCTTATTGGGTACGGCTCTTTATTTCTTTTGGATTACTTTTTTCCTAAAAAAACGCAGCGATTTAGACCACAAACGTTTTTCTCAAATGAGTGAAGAGCGTAACCGTGTCATGGAACTCATCCAAGGAATGCAAGAAATTAAGTTACACAACGCCGAACGCAACAAACGATGGGGTTGGGAAAACTTACAAGTGAAGCTTTTTAAAATTCACATCAAGAGTTTACGTTTAGAACAATTGCAAAGTAATGGTTCGGGTATCATCAACGAATTAAAAAACATCTTAGTGAGTTTTTATTCAGCAAAATTGGTTATTGATGGTAGTTTGACCTTAGGTATGATGCTTTCCATCTCTTACATCATTGGGCAGTTGAACTCCCCTATATCACAATTCTTATCCTTTATTTATTCCTACCAAGATGCTAAAATATCCATCGAACGTTTGAGTGAAATACATAACAAAGAAGACGAAGAACCAGCAGGAAGCGAACAACTTCACTTCTTACCCGAACAACATACATTGCAACTTGAAAAAGTAAGCTTTCGTTATCCAGGCATGCAAGATACCGTACTTAACGAATTAGATTTAACTATTCCTGCTAATAAAATTACAGCCATTGTTGGTTCAAGTGGTAGCGGTAAAACAACCTTAATGAAAATGTTGTTGCGTTTTTACGAACCAACGACTGGAAATCTATTATTAGATAAAACACCGCTTAATTCTATTTCACAACATACATGGCGTGCACAATGTGGTTCTGTCATGCAAGAAGGTTATATCTTTTCAGATACCATTGCAAACAACATAGCGGTGGGTGATGAAATTGTAGATAAAAAGAAATTATTACATGCGGTTAAAGTGGCAAATATTCAAGAATTTATTGAAAGTCTTCCCTTGAGTTACAATACTAAAATCGGTGGAGAAGGAATGGGTATCAGTGGAGGTCAAAAACAACGTATCTTAATTGCTCGTGCAGTCTATAAAAATCCTGAATTCTTATTCTTCGACGAAGCAACCAGTGCCTTAGATGCTAAAAATGAAAAAGTGATTATGGAAAACCTAAACGAGTTTTTTAAAGGAAAAACTTCGGTAATTATCGCCCATCGTTTGAGTACCGTACAACATGCCGATCAAATTGTTGTCTTGGAAGGAGGACAAATTGTAGAACTTGGAAATCATCATTCGCTATTGGAAAAACAAGGGGTGTATTACAACTTAGTGAAAAATCAATTGCAGTTGGAGAAACTAGAAGCATAGACATGGAAGAAAACGAAGCAATAAAAGTTGAATTAAAAAGTGAAGTACTAAACGAAGTACTATCCACTCCCCCATCTTGGTTAACACGTTCAGGTAACACCCTATTCTTTATGGTGATTGTCCTAATTTTGTCCCTGAGTTATGTAATTTCCTATCCGGATGAATTACAAGGGGATGTAACAATATTTAATAGTCGCCCGCCTATCGAATTTCATAATGCCATGTATGGAAAACTGGTAAGTTTACAAGTACGCGACCAACAAGAAGTAAAAAAGAATCAAATTGTAGCTCAATTCAATAATGCAGTTAATCCCAAGGAAATTAATGCAATGAAATTGTTTTTGAATGACCTTTCAAATACTTCAGAACTAAAAACAATGGATGTTCCAATTTCACTTCAAGCCATTCATGTGGGTGGGTTACAACAAAGTTGGAATGGTTTATTGGCTTCAATCAATGAATGGAATGCGATCCAAAAAACCAATGTATTAGGCAATAAAAAAACGAGTCTTCAACAGGAAATAATACAACGTAAAAAATTACTTGAAATTGGTCAACGCAAGTCTAAACTCATCGAACGTGAAGTCACATTGCAACACCAACAAACAAAAGCAGCACAACGTTTATTAGCTAAAAACGCGATTTCCAAAGACGAATTCTTGAAAGAAGAACGTACAGAAAATCAACTTTTACAAACTTACCAAAATCAAAAAGAAGCACTTATTCAAATTGAAATTCAATTGAATAGTTTAGCGAAAAATGTAATCGAATCCGATTTTGAAACCCAGCAACAAATCCAAAAATTAAAAAGTTCCATTCAAACACAAGTAAGTGCGCTCCAAAACCAACTACTCGATTGGGAAAAAAGTACAGCGTGGGTCGCACCTTTAGATGGTAAAATACTATTCAACAAACAACTAAATGTTTCAAGTTTTTATCAAGCAGGTGAAGCATCCATTGTATTAGTACCAAAAGGATTTCACTACAAAGCGACTGTTCGTGTTCCTAGTCAAGGCGCAGGGAAAATTGCTAAAGGTCAAAAAGTTTTCATTGAATGTCTCGATTTTCCAAAGCATGAATATGGTGTACTTGAAGGTAAAGTTGCTTCCATTACTTCCATAGCCAAAACCATGGATAAAGTCGAAGTGTATGAAGTAGAAATTCAACTACCAAAAAAACTGATTACAACCTACAAAAAAGAAATCCCTGTAAAGGCACAACTAAAAGGAATCGCTAAAATCATCACCAAAGACAAGCGTCTCATTTCCCGTTTCTTTGAAAAAGTACTTAACGCAATCGAAAAGAAATAATGAAAAATAAATTAATTTTCGCCCTAATAATTATTCTTTTCCATTGTCAATTCGCAATTGTCAATTCTCAATTGTCCATTGTCAACTCTCCTATCTCACTTGAACAATGTATAGAATTAGGATTAAAAAACACTAATTTACTTGCTACACAACTTGCAAATAATGAACGAACAGCCTTAAATTATAATTTCGGAAAATGGTCTTTTTTACCATCCGTTTCCACCTCATCGGGTTATAATATCAGTTATGGTCGTAAATTAGATCCTTTCACAAATACCTTTGGGGTAAACTCGGTGTATTCTAATTCGTTCAGTGTCTATTCGCAAGCGACTTTGTTTCAAGGATTCCGATATTTCAAACAAAATAAACTTAACCAATTAATTCAAGAAAATACGAAAGTAGATTTTGAACGAAACAACGAACGTATCAAAACACAGATTGTAAATCATTGTATCGCGATTTGGAAACTCCAACTCAAGCAAATCCAACAACAAAAAATAATCGAAGGTTTAATCTCATTCAAGCTAAAGCAGAAAGAACTCGTAAACGAAGGAAGAATTCGTGGATTAGACACTTTGGAAACTTCTATAAATATTAGAACACAACAAATTTCCCTTCGAAACATTGAAAAAGATTTGCGTATCGAAACTATGAATTTAAACTTTTATCTTGGCAAAAAATTAAATGAAAACACAGAACTACTTCCATTAAATGCTGCTATCGAACAAGCAGCTACAACACTTAAAATTAACCTGGATGAATTTTATCAACTCGAAGATTTAAAAACAAAATTTGAAGTAACCAAACAGCAATATAAAGTTGAAATTACCCAATGGATGCCAACGCTTTCCTTAATTGGTAATTTAGGTACCGGATATTCCACAAATAATAAAGATTATAGTAGTCCTTCCTCTCCAATAATAAATTATGACAATCAAATCCGTAATAATTTATACCAAGGAATTGGATTTAGTTTATCTGTTCCACTATTTAATCGTGGAGAACTAATAAAACGTGTTAAAACCTATAACATTACAAAACAAGAACAAGAAATATTGGTTACTAATAAAACCAACGAATTTGAAAAAAAGAAATTAGAAATCAAGAATCAACTCGAATTTCTTATAGAAAACATTCGGATACAAAAAGCTATTTGTTCCGATAAAGACACGATTTATCAAATTTCAAAAACGCTTTATTTAGAAGGTAAAATTCGGTTGGTAGAATTAGAGAAAATTCAAACCGACTGGGTGAATGCGGTGCAATTAGCCAATGAATTAGAACTCGAATTTGTTAAATTAAACAGGATAAATTTGTCCTACTAATCGCATTGTCAAATAATTAAAAATAGTATTTTTACAAAAAAAAGAATTATGAAAACAAAAACTAAAAAAATCAACTTAGTTGAATTATCAACGAAAGAAATGGAAACTGTTCAAGGAGGATATACTTTAACTCTTGAAGAACAAAGACAAAAAGAAGGTCTTACTTTAAATAAAACTCCATTAAGTGAGCAAAAACAAAAATCCTACTAAAAAATAGTATAAAATAAATATTTAGCCTGGCAGATTTTTTTGTCAGGTTTTTTTTATATTTCTGATGAATAAAATTCTAATAATTTCTAATGAGAACAATCAAGAGGTAAATGGAATACTTCCATACTTAGAAAATAAAGAAGTTTTCTTTCTGAATTTATCCAAAATTCATTCTCATTATTCAATATCACTTTTTCATAATGATTGTTATTTTGAAATAATTAACGAAAAAACAAAGGCAAAAATAACGTCAACAAACACAAAAACAATCTGGTATGTTACGGAAAATGATGTCTATAAAGAAGGATTTGAAAAAAATGATGAGTTAGCTTATTTTTTCAGAAATGAATTTAGTATGCTATTAAACGGTATTGTTTCTTGTGCAGAAGAATTAAACATTAAAATCATTAATCCACCGCATAAGGTTTTTTTTGCAGGAGATAAAACACGACAAATGTTAACCGCTAAAAAAGTGGGGTTTCAATTACCTCATCAATTAATTACAAATAGAATAACATCATTTGTAGATCAAAACTGGAGTACAAATTGCATAGCTAAACCAATACATTCGAGTAATCTTATTCATAAAATGGATAAAACTCTTTTCTCTAATCCGGTAAATATAACAAAATCGATATACCAAGCTATCCTAAAAGAAGAAGTTGAACTCACAGTTCACCATTTCCAAGAAAAACTTAATTTTATACATGAATATCGAGTTGTATGCTTTAACAATCAGGTTTTTCCTTTTAAAATTTCAGGGAATTATATTTTAGATTGGCGCGAGCACATGGATTCAATAACAATCGAGTTTGACCCTGCTTTTTCATTAATTAATGAATGTAATGAGTATATGGATAGCTTAGACATTAAATTAGGTGCGTTTGATTTTATACAAACAGAAAAGGGTATATTTTTTATTGAATGTAACTCACCTGGTCATATACAATTTTGCGACCCAGACAACAATACTGGTATGCTAAAAGCTTTTGCCGATTATTTAAGCTCGGATTTTAGATATTAATTCGCAAACACATACTTCTTCTCCACAAAGTACATATCAATCTCCCCTTTACCTTTGGCGGAAATTTTACCTCGATGAATGCAATTATAATGTTCATGAATGATGTCATAAGTGGACTTACTAATATTGATTTTACCCACTTCTGAATTACTTTCCATGCGACTTGCAGTGTTTACTGTATCTCCCCAAATATCGTATGCGTATTTTTTAACTCCTACAATTCCTGCGACTACAGGTCCCGTGTGAATCCCAATACGAATGTCAAAAAACAATTCCCCAGCAGCTATTTTTTCTGCTTTTTGTTTTGCAATAAACTGCTGAATTTCAAAGGCTGCATTAATAACATCAAAAGCATGTGTATTATTTGCCTTAGGTAAACCTCCTGCTGCCAAGTAAGCATCACCGATAGTTTTTATTTTTTCAATCCCAAACTTTTGCATAATTAAATCAAAAGCGGAAAAACACGCATTTATTTCTGCAACTAATTTCTCTGCACTCAACTTCTCTGAAAACTCTGTAAACCCTTTAAAATCTGTAAAAAGAACCGTTACACTTTCCATATACTTCGCTTCTGCAGTTCCTGTCTCCTTTAATTCCTCTGCAACATCTGCAGGAAGAATATTAAGCAACAACTCTTCGCTTTTGTTTTTCTCTTTAATAATTGTATGCGTTGCTTTTTTTACCTCTTGTTGCAACATACGTGCACGTAGAATCAATTTTTTGTTATTTCTCCAGATTAACAATATGGTAGTCCCTACTCCAACGATTAAATACAATATGTATGCCCACCAAGTAGCCCATAGCGGTGGACGAATACGAAATGCGTATCGAGTGACATTACTCCAATATCCTTCACTGTTCATCGCTTTTACTTCAAAAACATATTTCCCAGGTGGAATATTACCAAAAGTTGCTGTTGAATGTGTAGTTATACCACTCCAATTTTTATCTAATCCATTCAGTCTATATTTATATTTAACCTTACTGGACTGTAAATGGGTAATACCTATAAAACTAAAAGTCAAATTATTATTATCATACGCTAAACTTAATTTTTTCGGTAAATTGTACCAACCTGAAAGTCCAGCAAAACGAACATCGCTCACATGCACACCATTTTTAAGAAAAAAATTAGTGTCTTTGGATTGATTGATTTTATCCCATTCGATAGTTTCATGATACAAATCCAGATGTTTTATTTTAATTTGAGGAATTTGTAATTTATGATTTACCTTTTCAGCTGCTGGATTCATACACATCAAACGATCAGTTGTACCTATCCATAGTTTTCCATCGTGAGCTTCTATCAGAGACCTTTTATAACAGCCAAAACCAAGAAAACCATCATCGTATTCGTATTTTTTAAAAATAGTTTCATTTCTAATTGGTCGTTTGTTCTGTAGTATTTTTGGTAAATTAATTAGTGTTTTTCTACTAATCCTATTTAATCCAATCTTATTGCCAACCCAAATATTTCCTCGTTTGTCTTCAATCAATGCTAAGGTACTACTTTCGCATAATCCTTCCTTGGATGTAAAAAAAGTAAAGGATGAACCATCATACCTACAAAGTCCTTCATCAGAAACAGAAGAAAACCATAAGTTTCCATCTTTATCTTCTAAGATATCCAGTACATCTTCGAAATTTACTCCGTTGTTTTTAGTGAAATTTGTAAATCTTCCTTTGGATAATTTAGATATTCCTTCTGATGTGCCGAACCATAGATTTCCTTTTCTATCTTCTCTTATACACAATACTTCATTATCACACAAACCTTGCTTAGTTGTATAGCTTGTTAATTTTTCACCATCATACTTTGTTACTCCTGATGTAGTTACAAACCAATAATTGTTTTTTGAATCGGTATAAGATTGTTTAATTTTATTTCCTGCTAACCCTTTCTCTTTATTAATATTCTTAACCCCTTTTCCGTCGAAAATATACACCCCATTTAATAGTGTACCAATCATTATATTTCCATTTTTATCTTTATCTAACCTGAAAGGATTGAAAAGTAAAATTTCTTGAGGTAAACGTAATGGGATAACAAGATTACTTCTTAACACTTCTATTCCAAAACGATTACATAGCCAAATAGTATTCTTATCATCCTCGAGTATTGATAAAATATGCGATTCTCCTAATCCATCTTTTTCAATATAACTCTTAAATAATTCGCCTCTGTATTTATTGAGTCCAAATGTAGTAGATATCCAATAATTCCCCGATCGGTCCTGAAACACATCCGTTACCTCATCGTCTGACATACCTTCTTTCTTTGTAAAATATGAAAATTTCCTGCCATCAAACTTCACCAAACCAGTATTAAAAGTACCGAAGAAAAGATCCCCGTTGGAATCTTGAATTATGGATGAAACATGCCTACTTTTCATACCTTGTTTGTCGGTATAATACTGAAAGATATGACCATTGTATTTAATAATTCCATTTGAGGGAGCCAACCAAATATTTCCAATTTTATCACAAAGTATGGAAATCACATATCCTCGAGCTTTACTTATTTGGTCAACAAAATTTTCAAAAGAATTTCCATTAAACTTTGAAAAACCTTTAGTTGTTCCTGCCCAAACATTCCCTTTTTTATCAAGTGTTAAACAAAGAACGTTATCGTGAACCAATCCTTGTTTTTTTGTATAATGTGTAAAATTAACCCCATCGTATTTAGTTATCCCTTTCTGGGTAGCTAACCAAACATCCCCATTTCCTGCAATTTTAATATCATTAATTACATTACTTAAGAGTCCCGACTTAACATCTAAATATACAAAACGTTCCCCATCATAGATAGATATTCCAGATCTTCTAGTACAAAACCAAATTTGTTCTTTTTTATCCATTCTAATATTGGTAACATCATCATCAATTAATCCCGACTTGGTAGTGTAATGGGAAAACGTTTTTCCATCATACAATGCAACCCCACTCATGTTACCAAACCACAAACCACCAGAAACATCTTCCCCCATACATTGAACGGCAAAATGCTTTAAGCCTTGTAACCTTCCAAACGAGCTAAAATTATGACGATTATGTTCTTTAGTGTACATGTCCCTTGAATTGTAAACTTCAGGCACACCTGAAACCACAGAACGAAGATTCGCTCTTACGATTATTGGCTTTTGAAACCCGTTTTTTCCTATGGTATTTGTTACCACATTTGGATAAGACAGAATTTCAGGAGTCCCCGCTAAAACTTCATTGGAAGGTATATGCCTTGGGACACCAAATGATATAGGAGTTTGAGGCTCTTTTGTTAAATCAAAAGAAATCTCGGTAGGCTTTTCCAATTTACTCGGATCCATGGATTCCCCTTGGGTATAAACTACTTTAATGGGATCTGATTTTTCGGTTGTTTGACGTTTTTGAGTACAAGAAAGTACCATTAGGAAAGTACCTAAAAAAATACAATTTATGCACCAAATAGTTATTCGCATCAAATTCACCCTATAATTATTTACAAATCAGAAACTATAATCCATAACTCATTATTCCCTAAAAATTCTTCTTTAAGGATGGATCTTGTGTTTCATTTTGCCATACCAATTGCGTAGATGGCAATCCGTTTTTGGTATAGGTGATACCACTTTTAGCCTGAAAACGAGTATATACTGTCGCCACACCGTCTTTCACTACGATACGACGAGTTACTACTGCCTCCAACATACCGTCCTTATCTAATTGGTTAAATTGTTCTTGCGAAACTCCATCTGCATACATTTTACCTAATTTATCTGCAATGTCTTGGTCGAACGTAATTTGTTTTTTCTCTAAGGAAACTAAAATTTCTTTCGCAGTTTGTGTTTTTGGTTTGTCTGTAGCTGCTGGTTTTGTTGTTGCAGGTTCTGTTTTCGCCGCCACATCGGATGGTCTAGAATACGATTTCACGATTTCATCAACGCGTTTTTTAGCATACACATTTCCAGGATCTTTCGCTAAAACTGCTTCGTAATATTTTTTAGCTTCTGCATATTCTTTAGTAGCAAACTTTTGGTCTGCCGCAGCGGTTATACGCTTAATATCTTCTTGTTTTTTAGCAACTTCATCCGCTTTTTTCTTTGCTTCCGCTGCAATCAAATCCGCCTCTGCTTTTTTAGCTGCAGCTAATTTGTCTGCTTCCGCTTTCTTACGTGCAACCTCCGCTAAACTGTCTGCTTCTGCTTTCTTCGCTGCTGCAAGAGAATCCGCCTCTGCTTTTTTACGTGCAACTTCCGCTAAACTGTCTGCCTCTGCCTTCTTCGCTTTTGCAAGAGAATCTGCTTCTGCTTTCTTACGAGCAACTTCCGCTAAACGATCTACTTCCGCCTTTTTAGCTGCTGCAATAGAATCCGCTTCTACTTTCTTACGAGCAACTTCCGCTAAACTATCCGCTTCCGCTTTCTTCGCTGCTGCGATGGAATCTGCTTCTGCTTTCTTACGTGCAACTTCCGCTAAACTATCAGCCTCAGCCTTTTTAGCTGCTGCAAGAGAATCAGCCTCTGCTTTCTTACGAGCAACCTCTGCTAAACTATCTGCTTCCGCTTTCTTTGCTGCTGCTATGGAATCTGCTTCTGCTTTCTTACGAGCAACCTCCGCTAAACTGTCTGCCTCTGCCTTCTTCGCTTTTGCAAGAGAATCAGCCTCTGCTTTCTTACGAGCAACTTCCGCTAAGCTATCTGCTTCCGCCTTTTTAGCTTCTGCAAGAGAATCTGCTTCCGCTTTCTTACGAGCAACTTCCGCTAAACTGTCTGCTTCTGCTTTCTTCGCTGCTGCGATAGAATCTGCTTCCGCTTTCTTACGTGCCTCTTCCTGAGCTTGTCGAAGGGCTGCTAAACTATCCGCTTCTGCTTTCTTCGCTGCTGCGATAGAATCTGCATCTGCTTTCTTACGTGCCTCTTCCTGAGCTTGTCGAAGGGCTGCTAAACTATCTACTTCTGCTTTCTTCACTTTTGCAAGAGAATCTGCCTCTGCTTTCTTACGAGCAACCTCTGCTAAACTGTCTGCTTCCTCCTTCTTCGCTGCTGCAATAGAATCTGCCTCTGCTTTTTTCTCCGCAGCTATACGTTCCTCTTCTTTCTTTTTTGCTTCTGCTGCTAAGCGATCTGCTTCCGCCTTCTTAGCTGCTGCAATAGAATCTGCCTCTGCTTTCTTACGTGCCTCTTCCTGAGCTTGTCGAAGGGCTGCCAAACTATCCGCTTCTGCTTTTTTAGCTGCTGCGATGGAATCTGCTTCCGCTTTCTTACGTGCCTCTTCCTGAGCTTGTCGAAGGGCTGCCAAACTATCCGCTTCTGCTTTTTTAGCTGCTGCGATAGAATCTGCTTCCGCTTTCTTACGTTCCTCTTCTTTCTTTTTCGCTTCCGCTGCTAAACGATCTGCTTCCGCCTTTTTAGCTGCTGCAATAGAATCCGCTTCCGCTTTTTTCTCCGCAGCTATACGTTCCTCTTCTTTCTTTTTCGCTTCCGCTGCTAAACGATCTGCTTCCGCCTTTTTAGCTGCTGCAATAGAATCCGCTTCCGCTTTTTTCTCCGCAGCTATACGTTCCTCTTCTTTCTTTTTTGCTTCTGCTGCTAAGCGATCTGCTTCCGCCCTCTTAGCTGCTGCAATAGAATCTGCCTCTGCTTTTTTCTCCGCAGCTATACGTTC
>CANGOF010000032.1 GCA_947455515.1 Flavobacteriia bacterium | reverse complement strand
TTGTTCTTCTATTGCTTTAAAGCGACCATTGATGTAATCAAAAATATCTTGTGTTGGTTTGCTGTGAACAGAACGTTGTCGTGAAATGTAACGTTGTCCTGGTTTCATATCAAATTTGATATTCGCAACACCCGCACCATCTTGACCACGGTTACTTTGTTTTTCCATCAACAAATGCAGTTTACTTAAGGCGTAAAAAGGCGTTCCATACTTTTCTAAATAGAATTCAAGAGGCTTTTTTAATCGGATAAGTGCGATACCACACTCGTGTTTAATAGGATCACTCATAGGTTTACGTTAGTAAATTATGGTGTAAAGTTAAGGTTTTATTCGGGTTATAATGTATGAATTGCAGGGTAATTTTTCACCATATAAGGCATATAAGGATAAATATAAAGTATAGGTGTTTTTGGAGTTAAAATGCGAGCTATTTGACCTTAAATTAATCTATGATTTTGAATTTTAATTCAAAGTATAAGTAGATAATATACAAAAAGTTAAATGAAATATAAGAGATGACCAAATAATCAAATCGAGTAAATCCATCTCCGAATAAAAGAGTATTATGAAAGAAATTTACTAGAAAGATTAAAATTGGAATGAGTTGGATGAAACACATAAATCCTTCTCTTTTGTATGAATTACTTTGTTTTTTTAGTAGGAATATAGATGTATAAAATAGTATGAAAATTAGATGCATAAAAGAAATTGCGAAGGAATAAGTAGCTAAAGTTCCCGTTTCATGTGTAATTTTATTCGTTATTTGCTCAAATTCACTAAAAATAAAATACGATAAGCCAACTAGGAAAAATGTAAGTAGTAAAATTGACCTTAAATATAAAAACAATGGATATCCTAATTTCTTTATACAATTTCTCTTATATGCCTTATATGGTTCTAAACCAATCTTCTCAAAGCCTCTCTTCTTGCCAATCCACTTAATTTCAATCGTTCAACCATCGATTTAACTTCAGTTGGAAACGTTTTACCCGCTTCACGCAAACTCCAACCAATCGCTTTTTGAATAAAAAACTCTTTGTTTGGTTCAAATTGAGCACAGATTTCTTCCAATAAGTGTAAATCTGTTTCTTTTTTGTATTTCAATTGAAATAAGATAGCGGTTCTGTTTAACCACATATTGGAGGAAGCTCGATAGGAATGAATGAGTTTTGCTCCTTCTTTTGGAAATAATTTGACGTAATTTCCTACAAAATGGGAAGCAATTAAATCTACGGAATCCCACCAAGATTTATTTGTCAAAATCCAGGTTAGGTGAGAAGCATCTTCAACAACCCATTCCTTTTTCTTCCAGCTTCCAATCCAATCGATACAGGTGTGTTGATATTCACGTTCAGTTTGTAACCACAATTCTTGTACGAGTTCCCAACGTTGCTCAGAAGTGAGTGTATGTTCAGTTGCCTGTTTCAACCACGCTTTATGCATTGAGCGTCTTGTAGGAGCTTGAATTCCAACAAACGGAAACAAATTTTTCATGTAGCGTTCCATTTCCTCCGCTTTGGAAGGATTGGTTTGCTGACGAAAGGTGTCCGAAAGTTGTGCTACTAACGAATGCAAACGAGTTATTTTTTATCCTTAATGATTCGCAACAATTCTTTTTTGAATTGATTTTCAGCTTGGTAAAGTTGAGCAACTTTCTTCATTGGAAGAATCTTAATATACTTATTATAGTACTCTTTTTGTAAGTCTAATTCTTTCTGTTTGGTTAAGAATACTTCTTCCATGTAGACAGCAATTTCCTTATCGCTTGGAGTACCATTTTTACTTTTGATTTCGTCGTATTCTGATTTTTTGGCTTTACGAAGTGCGTCCATTTTTTGATTGTATTCATTGTACAAAGGCCAAAATAACTGCGCTTCTTTTGCAGTTAGGTTTAATTTATTTGTCAAGAAAGCAATTTTCATTGTTTCTATTTTGTCATTTTTCGATTCCGTTTGAGAAAAAGAAAGGCTTGTGATACACACAAACAGGATTAGGATTAACTGTTTCATACTATTAAATTTCTTCTCTTAATAAATTTTCGTCTATGTCTTGGTTTAATATATAGTCTTCTAACGAAGCTTCAGAAGCAGAAAATTCGTTTTTTGAAGTGGCTAATTCTTCTGCCAATAAAGTCTCATCAAATTCCATTTCAATGTTATCGTTCACATAAGCAGCAACTTCTTGTTTACTTACCTCATTCACCTCTGGCGATTTCCCAATAAAGAAAACTACAACGCAAACTGCTGCTATTCCCAATGTTCCTAAAGACCAAACAGGGGATAAAAAACGTGATTTTGTTCTAGAGTTCGCTATAATTCGATCTTGAATCATCGAAGGTAATTCATCAAAATAACCTTCAGGTGCTGCAAACGCATCCTTTTTAGTGAGTTGACTCAAATGAGGCGCTATGTTTTTTAATTCTTCCATATTCTATATCTATTTTTAGACTTATCCTTTTTTAAAAAGTTTAACGTCCAAGTAAATTTTCTTCAATTTTTTTTGCTGCAATATGATAGGAGGCTTTTAACGCTCCCACCGAAGTACCTAACACCTTCGACATTTCCTCATATGGCATTTCATCGTAATACCTCAAATTAAAAACGATACGCTGTTTTTCAGGTAGCGTTAGCAATGCTTTTTGTAATTTTTTTTCAATTTCATCTCCCGAAAAATGTTCGCCAGCATCAATTTTATCCGACATTTCTTTCTCCACATTGTGGATTGGAATGAAAAACTTCGTTCTTTTTTTCTTTAAAAAAGTTAACGATTCATTGACAGAAATACGATATATCCACGTATACAATTCCGAATCTTCGTTAAACTTTTCTAACCCCTTCCACACTTTGATGAAAATGTTTTGCACTACATCATTTGCATCGTCATGGTCAATTACAATTCTACGCACGTGCGCATAGATTTTCTTTTGGTATTTACGGACCAACAAATTGAATGCATACGAGCTTTGATCTGTATGAAACATTTCCAGTAATTCTTTATCGCTGTATTCTGCCATTCTATTTGTAAATCTATTAATAAGACTTTAGAAAAACTCAAAAGTTTAATCGACTTTTTATTTTATTTTAAAATTATAATAACTCGAACTCATTCCCGCCCAAATTCCTAACGCTCCTCCTTCAATAGTTGAAGCTGGTTCACTACTTGATAGCCCAAATGGATTAGAGGACATTGCTATCAATCCTTCTATGCGTTTCCAATAATTGTATTGTTTTTCTTCAATAGAGCAAAACTTTAGTTGAACAGAATCACCATTTATAAAATAGCGTCCATTATCTGAATGTATAATAGGTGAAAAGGAGCGAATAACTTCATAGGTAAAAGAGTTTCCATCGAATCCAAAATCATTAAATGTAGATAAGTACGATGGATAAAAAGTGGAATCTTTACCTATTCGTTTAACATATACCTTATAAAAATTGGATGTTTTAGCAGGGTCTTTGAACTTAATATTGATAAATTTTTGCGTCTTATTTTCGGTAGTTTCTAAAAACGAAAGTTCGTCTATAAATACTGGATCCACAATTTTTGTAGTAGCAGTATACTTTTTTCCTGATAGCTCTACTTTTAAGGAATAAGTCTTACCAACTTCACCCATTAATGAAGTTCCTTCGTAATAGTAAGGAGGAAAATAATTCGCATTGTATCTAAGTGTAAGTACTTCTTCAATACCATCACAACTGACACTTACTTTTGCAACGCTTGCAATAAGTTCGGATATATTGGAACTATCTATCCTCTCAAAATACGGACTTGATTTTGTTAGGAAAACAATTGGATATTTCCCAGGTTCGATATACCCTTCCACCACTAATTGTTTTTCTGTATTTGGGTAATCTATTTTTATTTCTTTTGAGCAAGAGTTAAGACATGTTAGCAAAAGACTTAGTAATAAAGGTAAGATATAACGTAATCTCATCAGAATGCGAATTTGTAGGATATTGAAGGAAGTATTGTAAATAAGGATACCTGTTTTGCTTTTGTTTCCACTGAAAATTTGCTAATGTCTCCCGTAGTTTCAAAATAGAGGTAAAATGGATTTTGACGACCATAGACATTATAGATCGAAAAATTAACCGAAGACTCTTTAGTATCTGATTTTTGAATTTGATAGGTTAGTGAAACATCGCATCGATGGTATGCAGGTATTCGGTACGAATTTTTAGGAGAATAGGTATTAATAATATTTCCCTGTAAGAAATAGCGAGAAAGTGGGATTGTAATAGCATTACCAGTTTTATAAGTAAAAACACTGGAGAAACTCCATTTTTTATTTATTTCATAATTAAATACGAGAGAAATATCATGTCGTCTATCGTTTTTTGCATAAAATGTTGCGCCATTTTCTATGTCTTTGAAGTTACGTGTTGATCTTGATAAGGTATAACCAAGCCAACCTGTCATTTTTCCAATTGTTTTTTTTGCGTAAAATTCAATACCATACGATTGTCCCTTTCCAAAAAAGAAATTATCGTCATAATTGGATTGTAATTTGATTAAACTTAATACTCCCTCTTTATACTCGATTAAATTATTCATTTGTTTATAGTAGACTTCTACAGATGTTTCTACATTTTTTAATGGAAAATTTCGGTAATAGCCTAATGAATATTGTCTACCTATTTGCGGTTTAATAATGTAACTGCTTGGAATCCAAACGTCAGTAGGAAGTGAAATGGAAGAAACTGGAGCCAAGTGTATGTATTGATAATTTTGTGAAAAACCTGCTTTTAAAGTTGAATTATTGGTAAGATTATAACTCATTGAAAAACGTGGTTCTGGGTAAATATAATTACACACCGTTTGCTTAGAAGAATAATTGATGGAATCTTTTAAACCATATCCTTTAGAATAATCGAATCGGGTATACGGACCAAATTGTTGAAACGAACTTACGCGTAACCCAAAAGTTAGATCTAATTTACCTGAAATCTTCCAATCATTACTCAGATAAAATGCATTTTCATTAGAATAAAGTTTCCTTACATCATTGTAATTAAATTTCGAGGTACCTCCATTGGCTTGAAAATTATTGGGAGAAATCACATGGAAAGTATTATCTAATCCTATTTTAAAACTATAGCGATTAGTAACTTTATGTAGGAATTCAATTTTACCCACAGCATCTTTATTCGAAGAGAACAGCTGAAAAGAATAATTATAAATAGAAGCTCCGAAATTCATTTTATAATCCGTTAAACCAAGGGTGGTAGTTAATGTTGATTTCTCAGTAAAACTATGTGTTATTTTAGCTGAGATCAGTTTCGTTCCCCAATCGATTTCATTGGAAAAAGTTTTTTCTTTCGCATCATTGTATACAAAATAATCCGCTCCCATAAATGCATTAACATACAATTTAGTTTTATTGTTTATACGACGAAAATATTTTAAATTTAAATCATAGAAAAAGTAATTTGTTTGGTAATTACTCGAGTTGCCTAAGATTAAATTTTTCAACAGATCCACATATGTCCTTCGTATCGAAAATAATAATGAACTTGTATCTTTTTTTATAGGACCTTGAATTGTTAGGTTAGAAGCCAAGATTCCTATTCCTGCTTCCATTTTCCAACGTTGTAAATTTCCATTATTTGTAGATAATGCAACCACAGAAGATATTCTCCCTCCAAAATTAGCAGGCATAGCTCCTTTATGAATGTCAATTTTTTGAATCGTTGAAGAATTGAATACGGAGAAAAAACCAAAGAGATGAGATACATTGTAAATTGGTATGTCGTCGATGGTTATTAAATTTTGATCAATTCCACCCCCACGAACATAAATTCCATTTCCATCTCCTGAGGACTGAATACCAGGGAGTAATTGCATCGCTTTGATAGGATCATTTTCGCCTAAAAATTGAGGAAGTTTTTCTAATTCTTTTTTGGTTATAGTTAGACCTCCGACTTCCGTTTGCTCAATTCCAGAATTTTTTGTTTTTACAATTACTTTTTCTAATTCTTTGTTTTTTTCAAAAGCTAAACTATCTTTTTGTTGTGCTTTAACAGGTATGTAAAATTGAAAGGTAAGTAGAAAAAGTAAGAAGTATTTCAACATAGAATATGCCAATTACTTGTTTTGCATGTATTCTTCGTTACGCTTTCTATCTTCTTCGGAACCAAAGTTTTCACAACCTCCTTGAGAACGTTTTTCAAATAAATAGATAAATTTTAACTTGAAGATTACAGGTAAGTATTCACTTGAAAACCAGTTTGTACGTGCACTTCCTTTATTCCATTCATACATCCCAAAAATTGGTAGTTGCATCGTTGGAATAATATAACTTCCTCGTTTCAATTTTAGTCCAATCCCTAAATTATAATGCAGTTGTGCAAAAAGCTGTCCGGAAAATTTTTGTGTAGTAATTTTCAAAGCTTCTAATTCTTGATCTGTTTTATCAAAACTGGAATTTTTGAATATTCGGTAATCCAAGTTTATCCCCAATCCATTATCAATCAAAATGGAAGTTTTTGGGATATACCAAGTATGGTGAAAAGTTAATCTTGCAGTTAAATTCCCTAAGTAAAAAGAACCAAAGGAAACTTGGTTTTCTGTTTTAGCAACTGAATTATATACTGTTGTATTTTCCGATCCTCCATATAGGTTAAAACCAATTCCCCAATCGGTATATTTCACTAAATTCCCCCATTTGAATTTCGGTTTTTTCAAGTTAAAGGAAACAGTTCCAATTTCTGCAAATAATCCAAATTTACCTTTCGGTTGAAATTTATAAATTGTTCGCGTATCAATATAAAGACTACTTGTGTCGGCAAAGGTATAGGTAGTTCCAAAGGAATAGGTTAGCCCTTTATTACTAAGATTACGATAATCTTTGGGTCCACCAAAAAAATCTTTTCTACTCTTTTTTTGAGCAATCGCCGAATCAAAACAAAGTAAGGAAAGTACAATGAGTAGAAAAGACTTCATAGGGGTATTATTTTACTAATGACAATAATTTTTCCATGACTTCAGGAGCATCCCAATTTTCGTGGATGTTGTCCATTTTCAAGATTTCAGCCATGATTTCATCTTGTGCTTTTCCGTTTTTAATCGCTTGACTATAAGGAATATGACTGAAAGTCACTTGTGAATACAATGGAATCCATTTTTCTGGATAGATTTTACTGAATTTCGCTTCTATTTTTTTCTGTAATAAGAAGTTAGGATCTGCTGTTAAATCACGCATTTCTACATAATTCTGTAAGGCTAAATCCAAAATCGCATTTCCTTCAGGAACTCTTCTTTCGGAGAAACGTCCTAATAATCCATCCCAATTTCCATTTACCTCTTCATGCAT
This sequence comes from Flavobacteriia bacterium, assembly GCA_947455515.1. Lineage (GTDB taxonomy): Bacteria > Bacteroidota > Bacteroidia > Flavobacteriales_D > Crocinitomicaceae > CANHVK01. The sequence continues at coordinate 21,145 of CANGOF010000032.1, read as the reverse complement.
TTCGTGGAATACTGTACAATCTTCAAATGCACAGTTCATTCCTTGTCCGTAGAAAGGTACGATCGCATGCGCTGCATCTCCAATTAATACAACATCTTCGTTGTAATTCCAAGGAGTACAACGAACCATGATTAAGGTAGAAGTTGGATTTCCAAAATAATCATCTAACAATGTTGGCATCATTTCCACTGCATCTGGGAACGTTTTATCAAAGAACGCAGAAACTTGTTCTCTCGTTTCTAAACTTTCGAAAGAAACTTCCCCTTTCATCGGGAAGAACAAAGTACAGGTAAAACTACCATCTAAATTTGCCAAAGCAATCATCATAAACTCGCCACGTGGCCAGATATGTAAACAGTTTTTGTCTAATTTGTGAGTTCCATCTTCATTCGCTGGAATCACCAATTCTTTGTATCCGTGGTCCAAATATTTTTGAGAATAATCGAACATCGTGCTTTTTTGCATACGCATACGAACAGCTGAAAATGCTCCATCGGTAGCAAATACTTTATCTACTTGGTGTTTTTCACGTTCTCCTGATTCAGAATTATCAAATGTCAATGTATTCGTAGCTAAATCAATATCGTTACATTTTCTGTTGAAATGGTAGGAAATAGAAGGATATTGATCCGCCAAATTCATCAATTTTTGATTCAATCCTCCACGAGAAACAGAATAGATCGCTTCATCCTCTTTTCCATACGGTTGGTAAGTCAATGTACCATCTAAAGCATGCATACAACGTTTGTACATTGGAATAGCAATTTCGCGAATATCATCTGCAATTCCTGCTAACTCTAATGCTTTCCACCCTCTATGAGATAATGCTAAATTAATTGATTTTCCAGCAATCAATTTTGCTTTACGTAAATCAGGACGACGCTCAAAAACGGATACTTCATATCCTTTTTTCGCCATTAAAATGGCTTGCAAACTTCCTGCTAATCCTGCTCCTACTACTGCTATTTTTTTCATGAAATAATTTTATTTGATAATTGTATGTTCCATTAGCGTATGGATGTAAAATTTTACATCCCTACGCCAATTCCACAATTGCATCTGCCAAATGTTTACCGAAATAATAAACATCGTCGAATGAATTATACAATGGAACTGGTGCTAAACGAATTACATTCGGTTCTCTCCAATCGGCTACAACTCCTGCTTCGCTTAATTTATCGAAAATGGCTTTTCCTTTTCCGTGTACTAACATGGATAACTGTGCGCCACGTTGTGCTTGATTACGTGGTGTAATGATTTCTAATGTGCACAAATCTTTATGTGTTGAAGAAATATCATCGATGATAAATTCTAAATAGGCAGTTAATTGATCGCGTTTTGCGCATAATTTTTCCATTCCTACCTCATCAAAAATATCTAAGGAAGCCAAATGTGCTGCCATTCCTAATACAGGTGCATTACTCAATTGCCATCCTTCTGCGCCTGGCATTGGTTGAAAACCTGGTTCCATTAAGAAACGAACCGATTTATCATGACCCCACCATCCTGCAAAACGAGGTAATTCAGGTCTGTTTGCATGTCTTTCATGCACATACATTCCTGAAACACCACCTGGCGATGAATTTAAATATTTATAGGAACACCAAGCTGCGAAGTCAACACCCCAATCGTGTAATTTAAGGTGAATATTTCCAGCAGCATGAGCTAAGTCAAATCCTGCAATTGCTCCTACAGCGTGTGCTGCTTCCGTGATTTTTTTCATGTCAAACAATTGACCAGAATAGTAGTTTACACCACCAATCATCACCAATGCTAATTCCTCACCAACTTCAGCAATTTTTGCTAAAATATCTTCTTCGTTGATTAAATGTTCTCCTTCTCTTGGCGCAATTTCGATCAAGTCTGTTGCTAAATCCAATCCATGGAACTTAATTTGCGATTCCAAGGCATATTGGTCACTTGGGAATGCTTTTGCTTCACAAATGATTTTTTTACGCTTTCCTTGAGGTGCGAAAAAAGAAACCATTAACAAGTGTAAGTTAGTTGTCAATGAATGTGTTACAACCACTTCTCCAGGCAATGCACCAACCACTTTCGCGATTTTCTCTGTTAAATTTTCGTGGTAACTAAACCAAGGTCTTTTCCCGTGAAAATGTCCTTCCACACCCCATTTTGCCCAATCGTCTAACTCTTGTTGGATGTAAGAACCAACAGATTTAGGTTGTAATCCCAAGGAATTTCCTGTGAAATAACGAACTTGATTTTCGTGAAACGTTGGTAAAAAGAAACGATCTCTGTACGCTCGTAATGAATCGTTTGCGTCTTGTTGTTGCGCGTATGAAAGTGTATTTTCCATGTTGAAAATAATAGTTGTAATACAATAAATAGGATTAATCTTAATTAATCGGTCTCAAAGATACAATTCGTAGGGGAATATAGGGGTAGGATTAAGGGAAAAAAGGGCTATTTAATTATATCAAACTTTACACCACCATTTGGAAAAAAACATTTTTGATCGCCACAATCTTCGACGATCATTGGAAATGATTTAACTTTTCGACTATCGACAAAAAGTCTCGTATACAGAATCTGATTATCACTATTTGTCCAAATCCATTTTGTAATCATGAACTTTTTATCAATTACAATTATTGTAAGTTTCCTTTTTATAAAATCTAATTTTTCAGAATAGTTAGGGGAGTATAAATTAAAAAAATATACTGAGTCATTTATTTTACTATAATCTTTAATAAATTCTAAATCAGGATCAACACTTCTATTATGATAAATAACACTATCAGTTAACAAAAGAGTTTCATTACTCATCCAATCAGATGGACTATAAACAAAGTATTTATTTTTATAAAATGCTTGTCGTAAACTTTACCAGTAATTAATACCACACGAATGAAACCGCAGCAATTACAAGCCTGTCAAATACTTTTTCTCCGAAATACCTCCTGTTGTATTTGAAGCAAAACTCATTTAAATAATTTTGTAAATATGGAGCTTCAACTGCATGGTGTATTGCTTTTATTAAATTTTTAGAGTTCGTTATTGCTTTGCTACTCCAAGGTAATATTTTTCCAGACTCATGCTTTGACATGTCATATAATTCAACTTTTTCATAGGTTCTGAATGACTTAGGATATGCCTTTGCTTTGTCCGCTTTAATTGAACTTGATTCATCTACTGATTTTTCTGTTGTAGATTTTATTTCTTCAATAGTACCGTTCTCAACTACTTTCATTTTTAGATATTTAGGCATTCCATAACTGGTATCTTGATTAGGTTTAATTTTTTTACGTTGAATTCTTTTTTGACTTGCCATCACTAAAACACTTGTCTTTTTCTGCGAACCCTTACCTCTTTTTAGATTTTCTTTTTGTCCAGTAAACTCATTTTCTTCAAAAATATATTTCGTTGAATAATATGCTTCGTCTATTTCCGTCTCATCATTCAGTTGGTATAAATCATCTCGTTTTCCCATGACTAGTCTGATTTTATGCATCATTCCCCAAATACATTCATAGTATTTATGACCAAGTTGCAATTGCATTTCTAATGCTGAAATAGTTTTCTTAGTTGATGTCATTAAATGCATAGCTATAAACCAATATTGATAGGTAAGTTTTGAATTTTCCATTACTGTTCCTGACTTAAGGCTCATTCTAAATCCACACTTTTTACATTCATATAATTCTTTGCTTTTGAGCCACCAATATTCATCTTTTGAGTTGCATTTTTTACAAATAACACCTTGTTTCTCTCGTAATCTCCTAAATTCCGCTTTGCATTCAGCTTCATTCGAGTAATTATTAAAAAATTCTACTAACTTCATATCTTTAATTTTGAACAAAGTTAGCAGCGACACAACGTAGGTTTTTTACGTCCTACTGGTAAAGTTTACGACAAGCATTTTTTATAAATATTGATTTGAGACCATTTATCCAAAATGTTCAGAGGAACTTTATTTAATTTATCCTTTTTATTAAAAAATTCAATTTGTGAATTAAAAAATTCAGTATTTACATCAATTGAAGGATTTAACCAATTGTAATGGTTAAAAGTTGTGTCAGATGTGATATATATAACTCCATTATTTGTTTTTAAAAGAATGGAATCTGGTTTAGAATAGTATTCTTTATTTTGATTTTTTAATAATAATGAATTGTTCCTTGAACACGCCAACATGATGAAAATCAAAGAAAAAGCTAAGAGGATAAATTTCATTTTTAGTTAATAATTTGAAACAATAATAGTGAATAAAATGATCTTTTTCATTAAATTAAATAAGAAAAAGGTCAAATGCATCAAAAATTTCAAAACAAATACAGAGGTCAATCGACACGAAAACAATCATGGGATTATAGTTCTGAAGGAAGTTATTTTATCACCATTTGTACAAAGAATAAGCAGCATTTTTTTGGGAAAATCAGAGATGGAAAAATGATGTTATCTGAAATCGGGAAAGTAGTTGAAGCGGAATGGATAAAATCCATCGCGATGCGTCCAGAAATGGAAATCGAATTAGGTGAATTTGTGGTTATGCCGAATCATTTCCATGCCATCATCAATATTGTCCGTAGGGCCGCGACGCATCGCGGCCCTGAATGTGTGCCAAATGCGGATGGTGGGGCGCATCGCGCCCCATCATCCGCAGAATTTTCGAGCATCGAAAATTCAGTATCCGAAAATTTGGCCGAGATGCGTCACGGCCGTACGGATGCATCCGCCAAAAAAAATCAATTCGGTGCGCAATCCAATAATATCGCATCGATTATCCGTGGTTTCAATTCAGCAGTCACGTGTTGGTGTAAAAAGAATGATTACCCCAATTTTGGTTGGCATCCATTATTTCATGATCATATTATCCGTGATGAAAAGGCCTATTTGAATATTTCTAATTATATACGAAATAATCCATTAAATTGGGAAAAAGATTGTTTTCAGAAAAAAGGTATTTGAAAGAATTCATTCTATTTTTTCAAATATTCCTTCCCATAATATTTCTTTAAAGCAAACGCTACATTTTTTGCAATAATTCTCCTTCCTCTTTGAGCATAGTGTTCCGTTGTCCAATTGGTGTCCACAAATTCTGTTGCTGGAACTTCTTCTAAATTATCAACGACTAGAACTCCATTTTTACGGTAACGTTTGACCAATAAATCGCGGTTTTGTTTAATTAACCACACCAATTCTTTACCGACTAAACTATCCGCTGTTTCCATATTTTCTCCTAAAAGATTAAAAACTAGATTCCAATTTCGTTTTTTGGAAAGAGAAACAATTGCATCAAAATCCTTAATTCTTGGATTTGTTTTTGTATCAATTTGAAAAGCGTAGATTTTGACATAATTACAGGCTAGTTCAGTCAGAAATTGATTTCTTGATCCATCTTTATTCACTATTCCTTTTTGGGCCAATGAATCGTCCCATTCTCTTACAGTTTCATAACGAAATGGAAATGGAAAACGCAATTTGACTCTTTTCCATTCCTCTAAAAATTGCTGTTCCCGTTCTCGATCTGTTTTGATTTCATATCCTCGAAAAGATAATAATAAACGATTTACCAGTGGAGGGTAATCTTTCAACATCACAATTCCTTTTATCAATGGTGTTTCTAGAACAGAATAAATCCAATTAGCATCAAAAGAGCGCAGATTCATAGTGACAATCACTGTTTTTACATTCGATTCTTCCGAAATGGAATTCAAGAAATGATAATACATATTTGCATGAGAAGCATTTTGACAAATTTCCCCAAATTTTACGGTTGGGTAATAAGCCGCAATCATTTCACTGATTTTACGTTTATCTGTATCCTTTCTACCCAACGTATGGTTAGATGATTCACCTAAATACACAACTTCGGAATGATTTTTACTTACTTTTCGGATGTCATTAATTATTTCAGAATGTGTTTGTAAATCTTCTTCCCAAAAAGTAATCTTATAAACATAATTACATAAAATCAAGAGTATAATAATCCTTATAATTTTTAATCCAATTTTCGTTTTTTGTTTCATTTTCTTAAAATTGGAAATAAATAAATGGATAATTATTTACACTGGAAAGTCCGATTACAGCAAAGACTAAGACAAAATAGATGAACCAACGAAACCAACTTTTCTTTGTTTGTAACCAAAGATCAAATCGTGTGTTACGTGTGCTAAAATCAATAGCGAAGAAGAAACCAATCAAAATAACAATCCAGTTTTCTAATTGCATACTAAATGCAACGCTCCAATTATGTTTAATAGCCCAAAAGATAGCATACACTTGTTTTAGGTCGACTGCTCTAAATAACACCCAAAGTAGTGTAACGATAATAAAAGTTCGGATGATTTTTATGGGTTGATATACCTTGGAGAGTAACGAGGATGGATTTAACGTTATGCGTTTAGAAATTAAGTTTTCTAAGATAAACGTAAAACCATGTAATATTCCCCATAGAATAAAGGTCCATTTTGCACCATGCCAAAACCCACTTAAAGCGAATACAATCAGAATATTAATTACCCATTTTTTAACATTTACACGATTACCTCCCAAGGATATATACACATAATCCCTAAACCAAGTGGAAAGTGAAATATGCCAACGTTGCCAAAATTCATTGATCGATTTTGAAAAATAGGGTGCCTTAAAATTATCCATTAGATTGTACCCCATTGATTTTGCAGATCCAATTGCAATTAAAGAGTATCCATAAAAATCACAATAGATTTGTAAGGAATATAGGATTAATCCTGTGATAATTTCGATGGAATTATGTGAAAATGAGTTTTTAAATATTTCGTCTACATAGACGGCTATATTATCTGCAAGTACCATTTTGATAAATAATCCAAACAAAATTAGTCTTAAACCTTGGATGACATTTGCATATTTTAAGCTCTTTTTTTCTCTTAATTGAACTAAGAGATTTTGTGGGCGTTCGATTGGACCAGTTACCAGTTGTGGGTAAAATAACACGTACAAAGAGTATATTCCAAAATGTTTTTCTGCTTTTTGGTTTCCTCGATAAACTTCGATTACATAACTCAAACTTTGAAACGTATGAAAAGAGAGGCCTATTGGTAAAATGATTTCAATCATACGTTTAGGATAGTTGAAATGGAAATGTTCACTCAACCAAATCATATTCTCTTGAAAGAAATTCACATACTTAAAAATGATAAGAACTAAACATGTGCTGATAATACTTGCAACAAGGTATCTTTTCTTTTTTGTTTGACTTTCTGTTTTTTCAATCCATATTCCAGCATAGTAATCTATTAAAATTGTAACTAACAAGATTAGAATGTATTGTGGGATAAAATACATGTAAAAAAAACAACTCGCAGCCAGTAAAAGTGTCCATCTAAATTTGTGAGGAAAAAGATAAAATAGCAGCGTTACTATTGGGAAAAATAATACAAACTCAAAAGAATTGAATAACATATATTATCATTTTTATCCTTTAAAAGTAATAATTATATACTAAATCCTTTTGAAATACTTTTTTTTGAAGCACTTTTTAGCCTAATAAATATTAAATTTACACCCACAATATCAAATCAATTATATTATGAAAACAACAACTTCCGAAGCCTTATTTGCAACTGCAAAAAATTATTTTCCTGGTGGGGTAAATTCTCCTGTTCGTGCATTTAAATCGGTGGATGGTTCGCCGTTGTTTATCAAAAAAGGGGATGGTTGTCGTATTTGGGATGAGGACGACAATGAATTTGTGGATTTCTGCTGTAGTTGGGGACCACTAATTTTAGGGCATAATCACCCAGCGGTGTATGAAAAAGTGGTTGCGACTTTACAAAACGGTGCAAGTTTTGGTGCTCCAACACGTTTGGAGAATGAATTAGCAGAATTAATCTTGTCGCGCAATCCTTTTATCGAAAAACTACGTTTTGTAAGTTCTGGTACGGAAGCAGTGATGTCTGCATTGCGCTTGGCACGTGGATATACTGGTAAAAATAAAGTTATTAAATTTGAAGGTTGTTACCACGGACACACCGACGCAATGTTGGTAAAAGCGGGAAGTGGCTTAATTACGTTTGGCGCTTCTTCAAGTGCAGGAGTACCTGAGAGCTTTGCTCAAGAAACGATTGTACTTCCGTTAAATGATATTGAAGCATTAAAAACGTGTGTTGCGAATTATAAAAACGAAATTGCTTGTGCGATTATCGAACCAATACCAGCAAATAATGGTTTGTTATTACAAGAAAAAACATTCTTATTAGCATTACGTGAAATTTGTACGGAGAATGGAATTTTATTATTCTTTGATGAAGTAATTTCTGGATTCCGTGTTGCTTTTTCTGGAGCTGCAGAACATTATGGCATCAAACCAGACATCGTTACGTATGGTAAAATCATTGGTGGTGGTTTACCTGTAGGTGCGTATGGTGCGAGTAAAGAAATCATGGCGCGTATTTCCCCGGATGGAGATGTATATCAAGCAGGAACATTATCTGGAAATCCAGTAGCAATGGCTGCAGGAATTGCTCAATTGACTGAATGTGCTAAACCTGGATTTTACGAAGAATTAGAAAGAAGAACAGTAGATTTTATTGCACCAATCAATGCTCATGCGAAAGCGAAAAACTACGAATTTGAAATTCATACTATTGGTTCTATTTTTTGGTTGTCTTTTGCAGGAAATAAAACGATTCGTCGTGCAGATGAGATTAATCCAGACATGACAGGATTCAAACATTTACACCATGCATTATTGGAAGTTGGGGTTTATTTAGGTCCTAGTGGTTACGAAGTTGGTTTTGTATCTCAAGCACATACGCCTGAAATTCTAGCGGAAGTTGCTGTGAAGTTTTGCCAAGCGTTAGATGTGATTTACGCGTAATCAATTCAACGATAAAACGCCAATATCTTATCGGCTAATACATCACTTAATTTATAATAACTTTCTGTCGTCCAACCTCCAACATGTGGGGTTAGGATGACTTTCTCAGATGCGATTAGTTCTTGAAAAATGGTTAATCGTTCACTGTCTGAAAAATTTTCGAAACTTGCTTTTTCAAATTCAAGAACATCCAAACCAGCACCTTTCACCTGACCTTTTGAAATTGCATTCAATAATGCTTGCGTATCCACAATTTTACCTCTCGAAAGGTTTAATAGGTAGATTGGTTTAGAAATCGATTCAAAAAAGTGTTCATTGACCCAATAGAGCGTTTCTTCATTTTGCGGAATGTGAAAACTAATGACATCTGCTTCTTGATAGAGTTGTTCTAAAGACACCTGCGTTACGAAATCATCTGTAAGATTGTCTACGTATTTATCATAGACTATCACCTTTGAATCGAATCCACGCAGTTTTTTCGCAAAAGCACGTCCATTATTACCATACCCAATAATTCCGACAGTTTTACCATCTAATTCTTCTCCACGATTACCTTCACGATCCCAAATCCCTTTACGAACTTGTTGGTCTCCTTGGATAAACTTATTGAGTAACGCTAATAACATTCCTAAGGCATGTTCTCCTACAGCGTTACGATTTCCTTCTGGGGCGTTAAAAAGCTGAATGTTACGTTCACGACAATAGGACTCATCTATATTTTCCATACCCGCTCCTGAGCGAGCAATGAATTGTAATTTTGGAGCGTATTTTAAAAAAGCTTTGTGCATCGGAAAACGAGAACGAATAACAATTCCAACTGCATCTTGCACTAAGGACTGACAGGTCTCCAGATCAGATTTTGTTGCATCTATGCATTGAAAACCTTCTTTACTTAAACGTTCTTCTAAAATTGGATGAACCGTATCTAAAAATACCACCTTCATTACTGACGAACCTCTTGTCCTTTGGAATAGGTTTTCTCTAAAATGACTTTTCCTGAAGAATCAAACATTCTAAATTTCCCTTCCTTCAACCCATTTTTATATTCGGATTCCGATATTTTTTCACCTCTACGTCCATATTGAATCATTAAGCCATCCAATTTACCATCCTTGTAATTTGTAATGACAGCAGGAAGTATTCCACCAGGTAGGTAATCCACCCATTTACCGTCTTTTTCATCGTTTATATAATGCCCTTCTTCGGTCATTGCATAATCTTTCATGGAATACGATGCATGGTAGCCATGTCTTACACTTTCTTTTACTTTTCTACCTTTGGTAAATCCATAATCAATTGGTGCAGCTTTTTCAATGATTTTATAGGTATTAATGTCTTCAATTTTACCGTTGTCAAAGTATTTTGTCCACTTGCCAACTTTGTATCCTTCTTTATAAAATCCAGTTAAAGTTACTGTTCCATCCATACCCCAAGAAAACCATTGACCATGTAATAATCCATTTTCAAAAGTCGACTGGTTTTTTATAGTAGCATTTTGCCAGAAGTTTTTCCAAATACCCTCTTCTTTTCCTTTCTCGTATTTTCCGGTCATTAACAATACACCATCCTCATACCATGTTTCCCATAATCCATCTTTTAAATCGTTGGAATAGGTACCAACTCTAAACAATTTTTTATTTTCATAGTAGTATTCCCATTTCCCTTCTTTTTTATCTTGTTTGTAGAATGCTTTGTAGGAAACTTCTCCAGTAGGGTAATAATAAATCCAATCCCCATCTTGCATGTTGTTGACAAAGGTTCCTTCCATGTCTTTGCCTCCTTTGTTGGTATACCAATGCCATTTACCTTCTTTTTTTCCAGCTTTATAATTCCCAGTAACATTGACTACTTTTGTGTCATAATAATAGGTGTAAGCACCATCCAACAAACCATTTTTATAGTTGCTAATTTTTTCAATATCTCCAGTATAATAAAAATATTTCCACTCTCCATCTTTGCGTTCTTGTTTGAATGAACCAGTTAAATACAAATATCCATTAATACTTCTTTCTTCAAAAACACCGTCTTTTAAACCGTCTTTGTAATTGTAAAATTCTTTGACTTTTCCATTTGGATAAAAGGTAGTTTTGGTACCCGTACCATTTTTAATTGTGCGAGTATGTAAAGAGTCATCCTTCCAGAAATCTTTAATCATACAAAGTGTATCTACATACTCTTCTACGGATTGTTCTCTTCCATCCATGTAATACTTTCTCCAAATCCCAAAAGGTTTTCCATTTTTGTATTTTCCTTCCACCACCAATGTTCCATTCTCCACCCATTCTCTGTAGATAGAATCTTGTTTGTCCATTTTGAAATATCCTTCCTGACGTGATTTACCATTCGCATACTTTAAAAATACCTGACCATGTAATTTTTCTCGGTAATAATTTCTTATCTCTTCAATATCTCCAAATTCATTATAATATTCCCACTTTCCATGTTTGTCACGAGTTTCACCTAATACATCTTTGTAATACGCGCCGGTGGATTGTAACTTGGTCTTTTTAAAATCCCAATATAATTTGTCTTTTTCTGTTAAATTTTCTTTTTTAACAACTTGAGCTTTACTAAACAAAGTCAAACCTATAAATAATAGAAGAAGAATTTTTTTAATCATAATCGTAGCTTAAAAATTTTTAAGAATTCCTTGAAGTAATAAAACTACTCCAAACAAAAATAAAATAGATCCAGTAATTCGATTTAATGAACCCAATAACTGATCGGTAATAAATGGTCTTAGTTTTTTTGCACCAATAATTTTTAATACATCAATGGAAAAGAAAGTAATTAATAAAACTCCAATAAATAAAATATTATCTAACCAACTATCTGCTCCATGTTCAGTTCCTAAGGCCATTACACTAAACCAATAGAAAATCACCATCGGATTTACCAAATTCAACATTAATCCTTTTAAAATTTGTATTAAATAGTCTTTTGAAGTATTATTTATATTATCAATTTCTTCTTGGGTTTGCACTTTTGATTTCTTGAAAAAAGAAACAACCCCATAAATAATAAATAGTCCTCCGCCTATCGCTTTAAGTAATTCAGTATGTTTTCCAGCAACTAATTTTGCAACCTCACCATAAAAAAGGTAGGCAATTATAATATAAATTATATCACTTATTAAAATACCTAAATCAAATGCTAATGCAGCTCTTACCCCTTTTTTGATACTGGTTTCTAAGAGTAAAAAGAAAGCAGGACCAATCATTAAACTCAAAATTAATCCGGTAAAAATTGCTTTGAATACTAATTCCATAGTTTAATGTTTGAAACAAAGTTAATAGTTTCGACGTTCTCTTCCTAAGGTTTTGATTGTCCCAAAAGTGATATAATAGTTAGTAAATTTTTCACCTTCGACATCGGAAAATCTAATCTTTGGTTCTACAAATAGTGAGATGCGATCGCTTTGAAACATTTTTGGTAGCGTAATTAATTCAAATAGTATCTTTTTGTATTTGATATTTCTTGCAATGTATGTGCCTAATTGGATAATATGAGAAGTTTTACCTTGGCCAATTATATTACCGTATTCGTATGGATGTAAATTGTATGGTTTATAGATGTCTCCTCCATAAGAAGGAGTGTTACCTGTTGAGAACCAATCATCTCCTTTTAAATATGCTTGTCCCCATAGTTCAAAACTCCATTTTTTTCTATGGAAAGAAACCTCTTGATATAATTCCACAAAGTTAGATCCTAATGGATGAGCTACTGGAAGACCTTGATTTCCAATCACTCCTCCAGAATTTTTCTGTGAAAACGTATATGGTCTAACTAAATTAAATTCACTTCGATAGAACAATTTCGTTGATGAATCTAAATCTTTCCAGCCCTTCAGTCCAAGTTGGAAACCATATTTATTTGACCACCATTTTGTTTGTTTAGTAATAGCGGATAATAAGAAATCATCGATAAGTAGTTGTCCATAAAACATCATGTTCTTGTGTGCATACGAAAGATGTAATCCTAATAATACATTGTCAGCTGAACCCATATTGTATTCTTGTGGGCGATAGAAAATCAAAGGATTTAGGTATTCCACCTCAAATCCACGATTATATAAGGTATCTTTCATCTGATAAACTACCGTTTCAAAAATGCCTATATTCCATTTTTTAGTTGGTTTATAGCTTATGTAATGGGTTGCATTTCCTTTTGGAGAATAATCAGTACCTTCTTTTTCCCGCCAAATTTGTTGTATGAAATGGTATTCCATTTTCCAAAATTTAGCAACCATTGAAGCAAATGGGGATGCTACTCCTTGATTACCAAAAAATAGAGAGCGATCACCTTCTCCGATAAATAATTTGTCTATACCAGTGGAAAACGTAAATATGGAATTTGGTTTATATTGCATTCTGCCACGTAAATCACCATAAATCGAATAAGCAGTAAAAGCATTTATTATTTTGAAATCATTAAAGAAATAGGACTTTGTCTGAAATGTTGAGTTGTAAGGAACGATGGATTGATCTGAAGTTCCAATTCTGAAATCGAACATGTAGGAGAATTTATCACTTCGATTGCCATTCAACGTAAATGTAAATCCTTTTTGAAATTTAAATTCAGAAGTGTTATCACTAAAACCATTTACAGCAAAAATTTCATCGGGTAATATCCTCAATTGTATTTTATTAGAGTCTTTCACTAACATCGAATCTAATTGATAAAACATCAATGATTTAACAGAAGTATGCAAATTAGCATCTTTATTTAACCAAAATCTTTCCACTTGGGGAGTGTTTTGCGCATTCACCAATCCAATAAAAAAAAGAAAAAAGATGGTTAATTTGTTCATTAAAAATCAAAATATTCGTTAGTGATGGAAGTTCTTAGACCTAACATTAAACATTGGTAAGTCAAATCAATTTTATCGAATGAACTTGCTCTACCTTGGTAGTTTACAAAAAATGTTCCGTTATACAAACGATTAAATCGATAACCTAATTCTACATTTTCAAGAATTGTATTGCCTTCATTTATAGTTATAACAGAAGGACAAGCGCTGAAAATAGAATTAGAAATATATTGTTGTTGTAAATTTCCTCCTTGTGTAAAATATACATTAGTGCGAGAGGTAGCGTAAAAACGGTTGAATGAATAACCCAGTTTTAGAAATAACTCTTTAAAATTATTCCCTTTAGGATGTGCGGATGGGAGATTGTAATTACTATAACTCAACTTAGCGCGATCAGCCGCATAAAAGTTTTTAGGTACTTGATTCCATTCGCATTGAATTTGAAAGTTTTTAACGCCAAATGCATCAAAATAATACATACCTAATTGTCCTGCTCCTAACCAAGTTGTGTTGAATTTATCTACAGCAAACTGCCCATAAATTCGAATATTTTTTAAAGCGATATCGATATTTACTCCAGTAATTCCATTTAATACAGATGAATTACCTAATAGTAAGTCATTTTGCAACAATGGTAAAGGAATTATTTGTCGAGCATCTAATTTATGCATACTAATGGAATCTCCTCTTAGTTGATTACCTGCAGTAAACAAACTAATTGAAATAGATTTTGAAGGTTTAAAGGTTAAATAACTTGCTACAAATAGTTTCGTTTCATAATTTGATTCTACTGCTAAGGTGGAAAGTTTACGGTAAAGATTTAGTTGTTTACGATACAATATTTGATAATCAAAAAAACGGTTAATTTTCCATTTTAGTCTCAAACTTGGTGCGTTACTACTATTATCAGAAAGTAGTAATGAGCGATATCCGGAACCTATGAAATGTTGATTGTTTCCAAATTCAGCTTGAAATTTTGGGTGAAAATTGATGTGAATATTTCCGGAAGAGTAGGCATAGTCATACCCATCTGTTTTGAATGGTTTAGTTCTACTTGCGCCTGGTATCATTGCATTTTGAATGCTGTATTTACCATAATACTTGATATAATTTTCTCCTTGTTGATTGAAATAGGCGTTTTCATAATCCTGAAAACGAGCTTGATTTTCGCAAAAGGAAAAATTGAACCCAATTTTATTTAGAATATCCCCTTCCATATACACACCACGTGTATTTCTATAAACAGGCCAATAGTTAGAATCGAGTGTGCCCACTCTTCCTTTAGAATAATTAATAATTGGGGTGATGGAGAATTTGATGTCTTGTTTTTTTACTTCGATTAGAAAACGATTGCAAATATAATTTTCAACATCTGAATAAATAGGGGTAGAGTCTCGGTTTAAATGAGCTAAATTCAATTGGTTTGTATTTGCAGGAAAAAAAGTTTCAATTGACTTATTTTTAGAGTGATAAATAAATTTTTCTTTAAAATAAGATTGTTGCAAAATAATACGATTTTGTGCAAACAAGAAATGACATGAAATAACTATTGCAACTACTAATAGATTCTTCATACTTGCTCAATTTTTTTTTCTGCTAAACTTGCTTGGGTTTGAGCAATAAAATAAGGATTATATAAATCTTCTTTGTTGTAACATAAAGGTCTTTGATGCAAAACATCAACAATAGTTCCTCCCATAGCTTCTAAAATTGCTTGACCTGCAGCAATATCCCATTCCATTGTAGGAGCAAAACGAGGATAGATATCTGCTTTTCCTTCCGCTAAATCAAAAAACTTTAGGGCGCTCCCTTTTTCTATATATACGAGTTCCCCATATGAGTGACGTAATTGACGAACAAATTCTTCTGTTTTTGGAGAATGAAAACTTCGAGATGAAATCAAGACCATCGGTTCGTTTGCTTTCAAGGGAGTTTCCAACTTCTTCCAATCACCTAAAATTCCTTTTGAAGTGAAAGATGTAAGATAAACTCCAAAAGTTGGTCCACCAATAAGTATCTTTTTTAAAACAGGGGAGACTATAATTCCAAACACCGGTTTACCTTGTTGAATATGAGCGATGTTTATTACAAATTCGCCATTCTTTTTTATAAACTCTTTTGTTCCATCTAATGGGTCGACACACCAATTCTCCGTCCAATTTTTACGTAAAGAGAAATCGATATTTAGAATTTCTTCCCCAATTATTGGAATTTTTGTCTTTGCTAAATGACTATGAATCAAATCCGATGAAGCCTTATCCGCTTCGGTAACTGGACTTCCATCTAATTTATTCTCACTTGAAAATCCAGCCTCGTAATATTTCATTACGACAAAAGAAGCATCAATTGCAGCTTGAATAGCAAGAGTATAAATGGAAGGTAAGGTATTCATCTACCAACAAATGTACAAAATTTGTTGGTAGAAATACTACTTATTTGTAACCCAAATCGTTCTTCGTTGCGTAGTTTGAGCTGAAAAATACCCTAATGCTCCATTTGTAAAAAGTGGATCTGGATTAGAAGGTGTTGCACTTTGTTGTTTCCCTTGATTTAGATTTAAAGTAAATAAATAACGGTAAACTTTATTTTCTATACACTGCATTTCTACTTCCACCAAAATTGAATCTTTGATTTCGACTATGTCACCAACTTTTTTCTTCCATTTATCTACCGAACCTACTATTGTATCTGGACCAAATGCATTTCGATCGGCAAAAATAGGTTTTAAAGTTAATTGTCCGTCTAATCCTAAATCATCTTCCACATAAATACCACTTACTCTTTTATCTTCTTTTTTTAATATGAATTGATAGTAATTGGCTATTCCTGCAGGATCGTGTCTCAATGGAACAACCGCATACGTCATATTTGGTCCAAAAGGATATTTAACAACTTTCAATGAATCTAATTTAACTCGAGAAGGCACTGTACTTGTTGCTTTGAAACTTTTTCCATTTGCAATAACGGTTAATTCATATGTCACACCTTCTTTTACTAAATAATTAGTCAAAACATATTTCCCAAGATTTGTGTCGTAACTATATGTCCCGAGATTGCTTCCATCTGCTTCGGTAATCGTAATTGTTGCATTCGTAACTCGCGGAGGGGTAATGTCTTCATCAAAATTGATAGAATTGGTTAGCGTAACATAATGTGTTAAGGAATCTGCATTTACAGATGCTTCTATTACCAATTTTGGATCGTTTTTATTTAGGTTGATATCGATCACTTTGGTGCAAGAAGTTAATACTAATGAGATAATTATACTAAATATATAGATTAGCTTTTTCATAATAAAACTTATTTGAATTTAAAGTTGTAGGTAATTCCTGGAATCCATCTAAATAAAGAAGTTTGCACAGCTTCCGATTTGTTAGGATTATTTTCTACCGTTCTAAAGTCGATACGGTAAGCGTTTTGTCTTCCATAAGCATTATAGATGGAGAAATTCCAACTACTTTCATATTTTTCAGTGCTTTTTCGAATCCAAGTCAAACCTAAATCTAATCGATGGTAATTAGGCATACGGTATGCATTTCGATCGGTGTATACGTATTGCGTTTCGCCATTCACTGTATATTTTCCACTTGGGAAAGTTACAGCATTACCGGTGTAGAATACAAACAATGCAGAAACATTTAATTTTGGAGTAATATCATACATTGCAACTACAGAAACATCATGGGTTCTATCTTGTTTTGCGCGATACCAATCATTGTTGTTAATTCCATCAATTTTACGTTCCGTTTTGGAAAGACAATAGGAAATCCAACCATTCAACTTTCCTTTTTTCTTTTTCAAAATAAACTCCAGTCCATAGGCTCTTCCTATTCCATATAACAATTCGCCTTCTAATTTCTCGTTCGCTTGCGTATTTGCTCCGTTACGGTAATCAATTTGATTTTGTAAAGATTTATAATACCCTTCAACGTTAAATTCGTAAGTATTATCTTGAAAGTTTTTGAACCAACCTGCAGAAAATTGATCCGCTAATTCTGGTTTTGTATTTAGCGTAGAACTTAACCAGGTATCCGTAGGAGACGAAGTAGTTGAATTTGTAACTAAGTGTATGTTTTGTGCGTTACGTGCATACCCTAACTTTAAACTTGCACTTGGATTGTAAGAATAACTTAAAGATACACGAGGTTCTAAATTGAAGTAGGTTTTGATATAGGCATTATCCGTATAGGTGTGCGAATCTATTACTTTTCCTGCAGCGTTGTAACTATACGTTTCTTGACCGTTTCCTATTAAGGAAAAACCACTTTCACGAATTCCATAGTTTAAGGAAAGTTTATCTGTTACATCCCATTCGTTATTGATAAACACCGAACTTTCAATCGATTTTACTTCGCTTAAATTCTGAGAGGTAATTCCTGTACCAGAAAACTGACCAGGTGTAATTCCGTGTTTGATCACATTAAAACCAAATTTGATTTTGTTTCTTGTATTTGCAAAGTATTGAAATTCTTGTTTTAAGTTATAGTCTTGTACTTTCGATTTAATCGTAAAACTTACGCCATCTCCTTTGATCGCAATTTGGTAATCGTATGAACTATAAATCACAGAAGTATTCGAGAATAACTTTGGGCCAAAGATATGATTCCAACGAACTGTACCCGTTGCGTTCCCCCAATCGATACCAAAACTAGAACCAAAACCTAATACATCTCGACCAAAATATCCGGATGCATAAATTTTATTTTTGTCATTAATTCTATAATTCAATTTGGTGTTTAAATCATAGAAATAAAGTGTATTGCTTTTATATTTATCCGAAGCCTTTAAAAACATATCGACATACGTTCTACGACCAGTTATCAGAAAGGAACCTTTATCTTTTACCAAAGGACCTTCTACATTTAATTTGGAAGAAATAAGTCCTAAACCACCACTCACATTGTAACGTTTATTATTACCCTCGTTCATTTTTATATCTAATACGGAAGATAATCGTCCTCCAAAATTCGCAGGTTGATTTCCTTTATATAGTGTTGCATCTTTAAGTGCATCCGAATTAAATGTAGAGAAAAAACCTAATAAATGCGATGCATTGTATACTGGTGCCTCATCTAATAAAATTAAGTTTTGGTCTGAACCACCACCTCGAACATAATAACCTGTATTTCCCTCTCCAGCACTCTTAACCCCAGGTAATAATTGCAAGGTTTTAATGATATCTTTTTCCCCTAACAAAACTGGTATTTTTGCTATCGCCTTTGGGTCAAGTCGCTCAACTCCCATCGTTGGACCTTTCACATTATCTTGTTTATTGATGACAACTTGCGCAACTTCTAATTCTTTCGTTTTTTCCGAAGGAACCTCCATCACAAAGTTAATTTGTAGGTTTTCTTTTAAATCGATTGCTTTTTCTTGTGGAGTATATCCAATATAAGTAACCACCAATGTGTAAGTACCTTCTGGAACCGTCAAGGAATAAAACCCATATTCATTGGTTGCAACGACATAAGGCTGGTCTTTGACTCTTACTTTAACACCGATTAATGCTTCCCCTTTTGTTTGTTCCGTAATGGTACCACTAATGGAAAATTTATTTTGTGAAAACCCAAGTAAACAAGTACTTAAAAACACAAAAAACAGTAAACTTTTTTTCATTTTAATTATTTTTCGGCTAAAATATACAACCTTTTCCATTCTCTAATTTCTTTTTCGATGAATGAAGGATTTTCTCCTTTAAGTAAAGCATAAAATTAGTCGAATATTTATTTTGTTTAGAATCATTCTAAAGAAAACTTTATTCCGATTCCAACTCTTTTAATATCTGATTGACATCCTCCTCAGTACTCGTCAATTTGGATTTACAAATCTTAATTAATTGTGCGGCACGTTTGACTTTTATCGACAGTTCGTCTACCGAAATCCCACCTTCTTCAATGTCTTGTACAATGACTTGTATTTCTTCAAAGGCAGCTGTATAAGTAATTTCTTCACTCATTTTTTGTAGTTTTTACGTTTATAACTTCACTTTCGATAACGGAATCAAAAGTATTTATTTCTATCTTATCCCCTTTAGATACTGGATTAGTACTCGAGACCAGTTTACCATTCAAAGTTGTAATGGAATATCCACGTTTTAATACTTCTCTTGGGTCAACCAAACGGATGTTTCGTTCCACATTATGCAGCATTTCGTTTTCTTTTTCAAAACGTTTAGGAAGCGATTGATGTAAAAACAAACGAACATCTTCTAACTGATTTTGCATTTGAAAAACAAAATTAGTTTGCTCTTTTTTCAGTTGATCCATCCAGTGGTTAAGTTCATATTTTTGCTCGTTGTGAATTTTTTTTGTCCCACTTTTTAAACGCTCATTCTCGGAAAACAATTCCTTTTTCTCTTCATGAAATCGAATATTCGATTTTAGGAATAAATTTTTAGAATGATCTTTTAGAAAGTGTTTAAAGGATTGTAAAGTTTTCGTTGTCCCCCCTTTAAAAACTCGTATTTCTTGTGCCAAACTTTCATTTGCATTTTTTAGAACAACTTTACTTTCTTGAACAACGATACGCTGGGCTTCTTTAACTGGAACTGAAAAATTATGAAACGATTGGAGCAAGAAATCCGCTAATTCCGTTGGTGTAATAGCATTGCGATAGGCAACCATTTCGGAGACCGTTGTATTAGTCGAGTGACCGATACCAGTTAATACGGGCAATGGAAAAGTAGCAATCGCCTTGGATAATTCGTAATTGTTGTAGCACGACAACCCTATTTCACCGCCTCCTCCTCGTATGATGGTCACAATATCAAAATGCTCTTTGACTTTTTCGATTTTTTTCAGTTGTGCTTGTATCGCTTCTATTGCTGGATCACCATTTAATTGCGCGGTAAATAACATGAAAAAACAGTTATATCCCCACGTATTATTTTTAATTACACTGTAAAAGTCAGATAAACCCTTACTCGATTCTACCGAAATAACTGCAATACGTTTTGGTAAAAGTGGAAATTTCAACGATTTATTCGCGTTTATGACACCTTCCTTGGTTAATCGTTTTAAGGTTTCTTCGCGTTCTTTATGTAATTCCCCTAAGGCAAATGTCGGATCAATGTCCATGATATCTAAAGACATACCATACAACGGATGAAAGGAAATTTTAACTTGAAACAAAAGTGTCATACCATCTCGAAGCGGTTCTTTTACAATTTCCGCGAAATTTTTAGAGATACGATCATAATTAGCCTTCCAAATTTGCCCACGCATATCAGCCACTAATTTCCCAGCTTCTTTGTGGACTAATTCAGGATAACAATGCCCTTTGTTGGTATAATTAAGTTTATGCATTTCAGCCTTTACCCAATACAAGCGATGATAACGCTCAGAAATTGCCTTCTGTATGGAGGTAGCAACTTGCTTTAAGGTAAATATTTCGTGTTCTTCAGGCATACTAAGTAAAGTTATTCATTTTTTTGATAGTCCAATTCACAATACTATCTAAAAAATTATACCTTTGTTTTCTAAATATAAATAGAACAACAATGAGTATTCCAG
>CANGOF010000031.1 GCA_947455515.1 Flavobacteriia bacterium | reverse complement strand
TTGCATGTGTTAGGCCTGCCGCTAGCGTTCATCCTGAGCCAGGATCAAACTCTCCGTTGTATAAAACGTTGAATTTTTGTTGAGCTCATTCTATTGTATTTCTACGCTGTTTCCTTATTTCCTAATATGTCAAAGAACTAATCTTTTGTCGTTACATCAAACTCTCGTCCTCAAAACTCAAACACTCTATCGTGATTGGGAGTGCAAATATATGTATTTATTTCCTTACAAAAATCATTTTAAGAAAAAAATATTGATGTTTTTTTGTTTAAATAACTAAAAAATCAATTTATACACTGATAAACAAACGTTTGCAAATTTTTAAAAAAACAATAATTTTTGAATATATTCATTCTATTGAGAAAAAGTAAATTACGAAAACGTATTTTATAGAATTATACCCTAATCCTGAAAGTTCTGTTTTAAAAAATCAAATCATAATTAACTAAAATACAAAATAGGATATATTAAAAGTCACTACTGTCCGATAAAAATAGAAATTAATCGATTTACATCCTAGAAGTATTGATTTTACTACGTTGATTCCTGATTTTTAAAAGTAAGCCCCCCCCTTAATCAAGCAGAACTGAACTCTAATTGAAGTTGTGGATTATACTCTTTGAGCCAGTCTTTTTGTGGATTTTCTAGAAATTTCAACAAATGTATGTAGTTGAACAAATGCAGTCTGCAGAAGCTTGCTAGATTAGAGAATGCCCATTTTCGCTTTATTTTCTTATGTATCACAGTCAAAAGTAGGTTTACTATTAGTGTACACCAAATCTGTATTTTGATTGCGTTTTCGTTATCTCCTAAGAAAAACTTGAGTGGAAAATTTTGTTTCAGTTGCTTAAAAAGTAATTCAATTTGCCATCTTTTCTTGTAAATCAATGCAATGTGGCCAGCGTTCATTCCGTTTAAGTTGGTAATAAACTCAAAACAACGTTTATTCTCATCATCCCAGTATGCTATTTTTCTCATTTCGATTGTTTTGAGATAAGTTCCATTTTCTTTTATATCTACACTAATAATTTCATCTTTGATTACACCATCATCCAAATAGGTTGGTATATCATTCTCTTTTACAGTTTCGTATGAGGCATTAGATTTTAGACGAGTAACAAAGTAAACTCCATTTTGAGTAAACTCATCGAAAGTTTTATAATCATTATATCCCTTATCAAACACAGCTATTTTACCTTTGTCTAATTGAAGGTGTTTCAAAAACTGTTTATCGTGTGTAGTTGCCGGAGAAAACCAAATGAGTCTTGGAACTTTTTCTTGAAGATTAATTTGTGTATGAACTTTAATACCACCTTTTCTTTTACCTGTTATAGGTTTTCTACCAACACAGCTTAAAATGTCTTTAAACAAGGATATTGTACTGGAATCAATTATTTCTAATCGGTTCTCCCAAGCATACGATTGTCGGCTGTCCGAGATAATAGGATGAAATTCTTTGAGTAAAGAATAATAAATATCTTGGAACACCAAGTGACTTCGTCTTTTATTAGCATCACTCAACGTACTTTTGTATGGAATGTTTTTCAACTGAAAGTGACTCATTTTTCCTTTCAAACCGAGCATTGATGCTGCAATTTCACGCAAAGAAGTACAATGAGCAAATGTTGAAAATAACATACTAATCAAATGATCAGAAGTATCAAACTTCTTCACATAATAATCAGAATTATGCTTCTTAACGACAGTCTTAATTTTAGTGTTGTCAATTAAAGAAATCAGCTGTCCGAAAACGGATTGTCCAAAAAAGTAGCTATTTTTATTCATGTAATTTAGTTCGGGAAAACCAAATTACACTAAAGCGGGAAATCCATCAAGGAAATCCCGCTTTTAAAAAGTTTTATCGGACACTAGTGATTAAAAGTATTAATTAGATAAAAGTTTAATTCAATAGTTTGACTTCGATTATGTTTTTTTTAAAACCATTCAACCTAACACGTACAATTAATCAATTTCAATTACAATCTATCTACTAAGTAAAAAATGAGCCACCTCCAACTGAAAAACCTTCCATAAAAAAACATTAAATAATACTCCTGTTAAAAAACATCATTTATCATTCTCATATTTTTTAATAATTATAAATTCACACCATAGAATTGCATTTGTATTTCACCAAAAAAACTATTTACAGTAATTACCCCTTCAGAACCAACTGCATTTAGCAAAAAACATAATGAAATTTAACGATCTATAGAAATAACCGAAGTAATGATTAACAAAGGATGCACTTTCTATCAAATCAGAGATTCAAAGAGTTTTCTTTTAAATTAGTGTTTTGAAGATGTATAGATTTTTTGACTGTATAAAAAACCTGGAAAAGTCACAAAAGAAATGGGGTGAATTTGAATTCTCGAAAAAATGGGAGTTAATGAATGATATCGGGGATCTTAAAATGCATATGCACTTAGAATAAATACCTCATCAACCAAACACTCGAATTTAAGCCAATATGTAATAATATTGAGTTCAATATATTGTTTGATTTATAATATACTAAACCAGATATAAAACCTAAGACTAAAGTAACAATGCATTGATAAATATTAGGAAAATGAACTAATGAAAATAAAATAGATGTAATTACTATTGTTATAACAATTTTATTCTTTTCATTAAGAATTTTAAAAAAGATTGAACGAAATATTATTTCTTCAATAATTGGTATTAGAATAACCCTCGAAAATATGTAAGGAATATTGAAATAATCAAATTGAAGATTTTTTTTAGGTAAATATCCGTTTTTTAAAAAGATAATTAATGTTTGAATCAATGTCAAAAAAACACCTATAATAAAAGAGTATGCACTTATACTTGAAATACTTTTATTTACATTTATAGTTTTACTAAATTTAAAATATAGGTAAGTTAAAAAAGAAAAATTTAAAATTAGATATGCCAAGGATTCAACCCATTTTCCAAAAAGCTTATTTTCAAAACAATTAGGTATGAAAAGATAAAAACCAATCAAGTTATTGATTACATAAAATAAAATAGCTATTAATACTACTTTTAAAATTGAATTTTTAATAGGCATCTAATTAAATTAATAATTTCTATAAATTTTGTTATAATACCTTATTTAACTTTTCTTTTGGAAATATTTTTATGCTGTATTTTTTTATTCCGAAACTCATGGAATCCACCACAAAAAAAAGCCTTAGATTTCTCTAAGGCTTAACTTTTAACTCTTGCGGTCTGGACGGGACTCGAACCCGCGACCCCATGCGTGACAGGCATGTATTCTAACCAACTGAACTACCAAACCAATATTTTACTTCTAAGAAGCTCTAACTAACAGTTAGATTCACTTTCGATATTGTGTAAGCCTTTCGTTAAAAGCTGTGCAAAGATACACTGATTTTTCTTTTCTGCAATAGATTTTAGAAAAAAATTTCAAAAAAAATTAATTTTCTACGATAAGTAGGTAATTGTTTTTCTTTCCTTTTCCAATTAAAACAAACTTATTGTTGATTAAGTCACTCTCTGTCAACACGTAAGACTCATTCACTTTTTCTTTGTTCACCGCAATGGCATTTGCTTTTAATTCGCGTTTTGCTTCTCCATTACTTGGTAAAAAAGATGATTTAGCGACTAAAGCATCCATAATAGTTACTCCATTCGTGTATTCATTCGCAGAAATGGTTGCTTTTGGAACACCGTCAAAAACTTCTAAAAATTGGTCGTTGTTTAATTTTCTTAAATCTTCGGATGTGGATTTACCAAAAAGAATATTACTTGCTACTATAGCTGCGTCTAAGGCTTCCTTTCCGTGTACACGCGTAGTCACCTCTTCTGCGATTGCTTTTTGCAAAGCACGCAAATGTGGTGAATCTTCGTGTTCTTTTTCAATACGCTCAATTTCTTCTTTAGAGAGTAAGGTAAAATAGCGCACTAATTTTTTTGCGTCTTCATCCGTAGCGTTTAACCAAAATTGGTAAAAAGTATACGGTGTTGTTTTTGTCGGGTCTAACCAAACCGTTCCTGATTCTGTTTTACCAAATTTACCTCCATCTGCTTTTGTCAATAAAGGACAGGTAAACGCAAACGCATCTCCCCCACCTTTTCTACGAATCAATTCCGTTCCTGTGGTGATATTCCCCCATTGGTCGGAACCACCAATTTGAATTTTACAATCGAAATTTTTATGCAAGTGCAAGTAATCATATCCTTGTAAAAGTTGGTAGGAAAACTCCGTAAATGAAATTCCAGTTTCAATACGTTTTTTCACCGAATCCTTCGCCATCATGTAATTGACAGTGATGTGTTTTCCTATATCGCGAATAAAATCTAAGAACGAAAAGTTTTTCATCCATTCGTAGTTGTTCAACAACAAGGCTTTGTTATCTCCGTTCTCAAAATCCAAGAATTTCTTTAATTGATTGGAAACCCCAGTCACATTTTTGTTCAATGCTTCTTCGTCTAACAAATTTCGCTCTGCGGACTTACCAGAAGGATCTCCAACCATCCCTGTCGCTCCACCTACCAATGCTATCGGTCTATGACCTGCATTTTGTAAATGTACCAACAACATAATTGGCAACAAACTTCCTACGTGCAGCGAATCAGAAGTAGGATCAAAACCAACATAACCGGTAGTCATCTCTTTTAACAACTGTTCTTCTGTTCCTGGCATAACATCTTGAATCATTCCACGCCATTGTAATTCTGCAATTAAATTTGTTTTCATTTATAAAGATTGAAAATAAGCACTCGATTGAGTTACAAAAGTAAAAAGATAAATTCAATAATTGAACTCAACCTAACTTCCCCCCTTGGAAGGTAAAATACAATCATTCTATAAGTCTTAAAACGTTATATAAATTCCTTATTTTTGTTTTATGACAACACTTGACGATATTCGAACAGGAAAATTATCTGAACCTAAAAGCATTACACTTTCATGCGGATTAACTACGTTTCCTTTAGAACTATACAATTATTCCGAAACATTAGAAATATTAGATTTATCCGGTAATTTACTCACTGAATTACCGGAAGACATGCATCGATTTGAAAAGTTAAAAATTGCTTTTTTTTCCCAAAATAAGTTTACTGTTTTTCCAAAGCAATTAGCAAATTGCCCTAACTTGACCATGATAGGGTTTAAGTCGAATCAATTAATAGAGATTCCAGAAAATGCTTTTCCAAAAAAAATTCAATGGTTAATACTTACAGATAATCGCTTGTTGAAACTTCCTCGTTCAATTGGAGAATGCAGGTTTTTACAAAAGTTTGTAATGGCAGGGAATTGTATTACGGAATTACCCGTTGAAATGTCAAATTGTACAAATTTGG
This sequence comes from Flavobacteriia bacterium, assembly GCA_947455515.1. Taxonomy (GTDB): domain Bacteria; phylum Bacteroidota; class Bacteroidia; order Flavobacteriales_D; family Crocinitomicaceae; genus CANHVK01. The sequence continues at coordinate 24,034 of CANGOF010000031.1, read as the reverse complement.
AACTTGTGCGAATTTCCGCAAATCAACTGACTCATATTCCAACTTGGCTATTTGAGTTACCACGTTTATCTTGGTTAGCCTATTCTGGTAATCCATGTTCCTTTCATCCTACGAAAAACAATTCTCTTCCTGAAGTTTCGTGGAATCGTTTAGAGATTCAAGAAAAATTAGGAGAAGGAGCGTCTGGTGTAATTTCTAAAGCGACGTTCGATTTAAAACAAGAAGTCGCGATTAAAATATTTAAAGGGGAAGTCACCAGTGATGGTTATCCAGAAGACGAATTAGCAACGTGTTTAGCAACAGGGTATCATAAAAACCTTGTACCATTAATCGCAACCATTACGGATCATCCAGAGAAAAAGCAAGGAGTGATTATGGAATTGATCCCGAGTTCTTTCACCAACTTAGGTGGTCCACCGAGTTTTGACACATGTACACGCGATGTTTTTCCAGAAACACAAAAATTTAGTTATTCCCAAGGCGTGCTTATTTTGAATGGTGTTTTGCAAGCAATTAGTCACCTCCATCAAAATGGAATTATGCATGGTGATTTATATGCACACAATACGTTATATAACCAAGAAGGTCAGGCATATTTTGGTGATTTTGGAGCAGCAACTTTTTACGACAAAAATAAGAGTCAGGCAGCACTTTTAGAAAGAATAGATGTCCGCGCTTTTGGATGTTTGGTACAGGATGTTACCACATTAATTCAGGAAGAAAAAAAGAAAGATGCACTAGTTAAGATTTATGATTTGTGTATGTTAGAAGATGTGATTTCAAGACCAAGTTTTGAAGAGATTGGTTTTATTTTGGAAGAGTTATAAAATTCAACACCATTTTACAATAAACAACAATTATTTACGTTATCTATTTTACAACCTCAAAAAGAAACTATGAATAAAAACTACTCTAAAACTATTCCTTCCACATCTTCCGCTGTTTTAGCAACTGAACCGTCCACTAAAACAATTGAAGCGATATTAAATTACAGTAAGTCTGTAACTAGTGTGAAAGTCTTAAACGAACAAACTTTGGTTCACCTCAATTAATACCAAAAGAAGTTGCCTAAAAAATGTCAACAAAAAAGGCTACTCCAATGAGTAGCCTTTTCTTTTTTTATAGGTATTTCTTATTTCTTCACACGCTCTACATATACTCCTGTACGCGTATCAATTTTAATTTTTTCTCCATTATCGATGAATAAAGGAACACGTACTTCCGCTCCAGTTGCAATCGTTGCTGGTTTCATTGTGTTTGTCGCTGTATCTCCTTTGATTCCTGGTTCAGTATACGTTACTTCAGACTCAATGTAGAATGGTAACTCAACAACCAATGGGTTTTCTTCTTCCGCGTGAAATAAGATGTTACACATCATTCCTTCTACTAAGAATCCTGGTTTTTCAATCATTTTTGCAGGAATGTTTACTTGCTCAAATGTTTCATTGTTCATGAATACATATTCTGTACCTTCTTGGTATAAATATTGGTACTCACGGTTTTCAATACGAACTGGCTCAATTTTGTGACCTGCAGAAAACGTGTTGTCGATTACTTTTCCTGATTCAATTTGTCTTAATTTAGTACGTACAAACGCTGGTCCTTTCCCTGGTTTAACGTGTTGAAATTCGATGATTTGACAAAGTTTATCGTTAAACTTAATACATAATCCGTTTTTAATATCTGCAGTAGTTGCCATAAGTAGTTTTTTATTGTGGTGCAAAATTAGGGATTTTATTATGAAATTTAAAAAACAAAATAGGTAAAGTTGTTTTTGGTAGAATTATAATAGGTTTGGGTAATATTATCGCTGAGATTTTTTATAAGATTTTTGAAGCATTAGCGTTTTGAGTCCGCAGAGTTTTATTTTGACTTTGTCAAAATGTTAGGTCGACCCAGAGCAACAAAAAACTTTAGTGAAAATACTAAGCTATGTGTTAAAAACAATCGTCATCGCTTCCAAATCAGTAAACGATTTATTTCTATTTTTGTTTAAAAACAATTCAGATGAAAAATTTCCTACTCTTAAGCTTACTTTTGACTACCAGTCTCTCTTTTTCACAAAACTTTTCCTTACCAAAATTAGCGTATAGCTACAATCAGTTGGAACCAACGATTGATTCTGTAACTATGCGAATTCATTATAGTAAACACCATCAAGCGTACATCACGAATTTAAACAAAGCATTGGGCACCTCAAACACCAAAAGTTTAGTAGAAATATTAAGTACAATTAGTACACAACCAGCGGTAGTTCGAAACAATGCAGGTGGACATTATAATCACACTTTATTTTGGGAGGTCCTATCCCCTAAACCAAGTAAAACTCCAAACGAAGCATTATTAGCTCAAATCAACAAACAATTTGGTTCCTTGGATTCTTTACAAAAAAGCATGACGTTGGCTGGAACCGGTTTATTTGGATCAGGATGGGTATGGTTGATCGTTACTCCAACAAACGAATTGAAAATTACAACGACCAGTAATCAAGATAATCCATTAATGGATTTAGTTACGGATAAAGGAACTCCAATTTTAGCTATTGATGTCTGGGAACATGCCTATTATTTAAAATACCAAAACAAACGTGCCGATTATTTGAAAAACATCTGGAACGTGATCGACTGGAAAGCAGTAAGTGAAAAATATACTGCAACATTAAAAAACTAAACATGAAACAAACAATTATCGTTACTGGTGGTGCTGGCTACATAGGTTCTCACACCATACTTGAATTAATCGACAAAACAGATTTTGAAATCATTTCGATTGATAATTATTCCAATTCTTCTGCGGAAACTTTCCCAAGAATTGAAAAAATTTCAGGTAGAAAAATTTATAATCACCCGATCGATTTATGTGATAAAACTGCCTTATTTGATTATGTTTCAACTTTAAACAATGTTGCTGGAATTATTCATTTTGCAGCGTTTAAATCCGTTCCTGAATCTGTTGAGAATCCAGCTTTATACTACCACAACAATTTAGAATCTTTAATTAATATTGTGGAGGCTTGTAAGAAATTTTCTATTAACAATTTGATTTTTTCTTCTTCTTGTTCCGTGTATGGAAATATCGATGCATTGCCTGTAACTGAAAACACTCCATTTAGCCCTGCAGAATCTCCTTATGCACATACCAAGCAAATTGGGGAACAACAATTAGAATTATATGCAAAATGTGGTGTAAATTTCAAAACAATCGCTTTGCGTTATTTCAATCCAGTTGGTGCGCATCCATCCGGACTTATTGGGGAATCACCAATCAATCCTCCAACAAGTTTAATTCCAATTATTACGCAGACTGCTATTGGTAAACGCGACAAAATGTTTGTGCATGGTTTTGATTATCCAACACGCGATGGTTCATGTATCCGTGACTACATTCACGTTTGCGATATCGCTAATGCGCACGTAAAAGCATTAAATATATTAATTGAGAATAAAACAGAACTTTCTTACAACGTCATAAATTTGGGTACTGGCGACGGAGTAAGTGTAAAAGAAGCTATTGCTAGTTTTGAAAAAAATGCTGGCCTTGCTTTGAATTACGAAATGGGACCACGTCGTGCAGGAGATGTAATGTCAATCTATTCTGACACGACAAAATCAGCTAACTTCCTTCAATGGAAAGCAGAAAAAACATTGGATGAAATGGTTAGTTCTGCTTGGATTTGGGAACAAAACATTACTAAAAACGCCTAAAAATTCATTTTTCGAGCAAAAACTCGTAACTTGGCATCGTAAACGACTAAGATGGACAGCAATAAAACAAAAATTTTAATTACTGGTGGTGCAGGGTTCGTACCTAGCTCAACAGCAGAAAAATTATTAGAAAACCCTAATAACTACGTTGTATTAGTAGATAATTTTTTGACAGGGAGAAAGGAAAATATTCCAAATCACCCAAATTGTAAATTTATTGTTGCGGATGTAAACAAAATGGAAGAGATTAGTCCGATAATGACTTCTTACCAATTTGATTACGTCTATCATTATGCTGCTATGGTTGGTGTTTTACGTACATTAGACAACCCTATTCACGTATTGGAAGATATTCAAGGGATAAAAAATGTATTGAATCTTTCCAAAAGCACGGGAGTTAAACGTGTATTTTTCTCTTCTTCTTCCGAAGTATATGGAGAACCTGTACATTTACCTCAAAACGAATTAACCACTCCTTTAAATTCTCGTTTACCATATGCTGTGGTGAAAAATGTTGGTGAAGCTTATTTTAGATCTTTCCAACAAGAATACGGATTGGATTACACAATTTTCCGTTTTTTCAACACCTACGGGCCGAAACAAAGTGAAGATTTTGTAATGTCTAAGTTTATGTCGGCTGCTGTAAAAGGAGAAGATATTACTCTTTATGGTGACGGTAGTCAAACTAGAACGTTTTGTTTTATAGACGACAATACGGAATTTTGTGTTGGCGCATTAACAAACGAAGAAACAATCAATGAAGTATATAATGTTGGGAACGATATTATTTATACTATCAAAGATTTAGCGGAATTAATTATTAAAAAGACTAATTCGACTTCTAAAATCGTTTTCCTTCCACCATTGAAAGATGGAGATATGACTCGTAGACAACCAGATATTTCTAAAATGCGAGAGATTTTAGATCGTGATTTGATTCAGTTAGAGGAAGGGATAGAAAAGGTTATAGCTTCAGGGAGATTTCGGGTTTCATAAAAAATATTTTCTTCGTTCTATAAACTCTGTTTAATTTCCTGCACTGTCGTTTGGTCTTCGAAAGCAAAGCTTTCTCTCCTTATTTACCAATGTAAACTCCGGTATTAATTTTTTGTCTGCCTCAAAAATTTATTTTTTATTTAAACCCTTAGTCAAATTAAGTCATTACATTGCTTGAAATAATTCCAAATATTTAGACTTCAAGGCTTCTACCGAATAGAATTTCTCAACGGTTTCATCCCCTTTTGTACCGACACGCATACGCACTTCCTTATTCTCTAGAAGATAAGAAAGAATATCGTACCACTCTTGTTCGGAGTCTACCAAATATCCATTCTCTTTGTCTTGGATGAGCGTTTTGTTCACTCCAACAGGCGACATTACCGTCGGTATACCCAAAGACATGTATTGCAATCCTTTAAACGCACATTTACCTTCCGACCATTCGTTGTTTTTTAGAGGCATCACACCAATATCGATTTTACACAAATCGTCTACTTCATTAGTTTTATCCCATTTACAATAGACCAATGATTTCAATTCGAAGCTTGGCTTACGATCCGAAATGACTAAAAAATCGAACTCATATTTTTCTTCGAGACGGAGTAAAACAGGATAAATCATATCCAAGTAATGCATGGTTGAATGCGACCCTGTCCAACCGATAGCTAAACGTTCACGTGAATAATCGATGGTTTTGTTATGCATTCCAACCGTATCAATGGTTGTGGGAACAATGTGTACATTTTGATTGTATTGTTTTGCGAAGTCCGCTAAATATTGGTTTCCACACTGCACCGTATGTACCCATCCACAGATCGAATTCACTTTTGAATACCATTTTGTAAAGGAAAGTAAGGCATTACTATCCGAGTGATTTTTCAACCAAATCGCATCATCATAATCGTACAGAATCTTCTTCCTTAATACTTTCGCTAGCAAGAATTCAAACACTGGCGGACCAAATTGCATGGCTTCGCGATGCATGAAGATGAAATCGTATTTTCGAACCTGGAATAATAACGCAAAACGATTGAAGGTACTCTTTAACATTCCGATGGTTTTTTTCGCAAACAAACCCGGTTTGTAAAGTAAATCCCATAATTGATAATCAATAAAAGGTTTAACAGTTATTTCAAATCCATTTTCTTCCAAGAATGGAAGGTACTGCTCAAAACGAAAACGTTGAGAAGGAGCCTTTCCAATAGGGTAAGGACAAAGTAATAGAACCTTTTTAGATTTCATTTAACTCATCCATTTTTCGTACCAAATTTGAAACATCAATAAGTACCAAATTTTATAATCTAACTCTTTCTTTCCACCTAAAAAATCTTGCTTCAACTTAGAAACATGTTCCCAGTTAAAAATATCTTGAGATTCGATTTTTTCTTCGTTGATATACGTTTCCAACAAAGGTCGTAAATCTGTAGCAAGCCACTTCGCTATTGGAATTGCAAATCCCATCTTAGGTCGATCCATCATTTCTTTCGGAACGTACTGATGAACAATCTCTTTTAAAATGTATTTTTGATTCCCTTGGTGTAATTTGAAATCGTTTGGTAGCCTTGCAGCCCATTCAATCACACGATGATCTAAGAAAGGCTCTCTTCCTTCTAAACTCACAGTCATAGTCGCACGATCCACTTTTTGTAGGATATCGTCGACTAAGTATGTTTGGTAATCCACCGCTTGCATGTATGCTAATGGAGAATAATATTGAGCAGCTAATTCTTTGGACTGATACGCCGTTTTCAAACGATGAAATGAAGCGTTCATCACCTCTTTCATTTGCGCATCCGTGTATTGTTGACTCAAACTCAACATAATATTTTCTTCCGAAGGATCTTTGAGAATTCCTTTCAGTTTTTCATAGCGATTATGAAAATTGTATTTATGTTTCAGGATAGGCAAAGCATTTGAAGGAACGATATCCATCAATCCAGCAATAGACTTACGCGCAAATCCAGGAATTTGTTCTAATTTACTTCTGTATTTCAATAAATAACTGTAACGATTATAACCAGCAAACACCTCATCTCCTGCATCAGCACTCAAAGCTACGGTTACTTCTTGTCGTGCGATTTTACTTACTAATGTTGTTGGTAACGCACTACTATCTGCAAATGGTTCGTCGTAGTAAAAAGGTAATTCAGGAATCCATTCTAGGACCTCTTTCTCCGTACACGCAATTTCTGTATGTTTTGTACCTAAATAATTCGCCGTTTCTTTCGCAAAAGCCGCTTCGTTTAATCCGATGTCTGGAACTGCAATTGTATACGTTTTTAACGGTTCGGTTCTGTCTTTTTGTAATAAGGCAGTCACGCACGTACTATCATATCCACCACTTAAAAACACACCGACAGGAACATCAGCTACCATACGGTAATCACATGCGCTTTGTAGAATTTTTTCGGTTTCTTTTTTCGCCTCATCGAAAGAAATGTCCAATTTCACTTGATTATAAGCATCGTATACAGACCAATATAGAGTTTGTTTTACTTCCGTCAAAGTTTCATTCAAAGCAAACTTGGTATAATGACCCGGTTTTAATTTTAAGGTATATTCGAAAATACAGTGTGGTGTTGGAACGTTTCCATATTGCATAAATGCTGCAACAGCATCCAAGTTAATTTTCTTCTCAAAATTTGGATGTGCATGAAACGATTTCAATTCAGAAGCGAACAAAAACAAGCCGTCTTTAAGGTAGTAAAAAAATGGTTTTACACCTGCTCGGTCACGCACACAAAACACTTCTTTTTTTTGGATATCATAGATAACAAACGCAAACATACCGATGAAACGTCCCACACAACTTTCTCCCCATTGGATATATGCATGTAGAATCACTTCGGTATCTGAATCCGATATAAATGTATGTCCTAAAACTTGTAACTCACTGCGAATTTCTTGATAATTATAAACTTCACCATTAAAGGTAATCCAATGATTATTGAATAACATCGGTTGTTTTCCTGATTCTGTAATATCGATAATTGCCAAGCGACGATGTGCTAAACCGAGTATGAAATTTGTTTCTTGAAAAAACTGAAGATCACCTCCATCAGGTCCCCGATGAAACAAGGTTTGGCTCATAGCAAGTAAATCTTTTTCCGAAGATTTTTTATTGAAATCAATAAATCCTGCTATTCCACACATAGTTATTAGGTTTTGTATGGTTGCAAATATACGAAAAATGAAGGAAATGAATTGAAAAGCCTACAACCCCAAAGTACTAACTACACGTTCAATCACAATTTGAAGGATGCGTTTGTTGATTGTTGTCGTACATTCTCTGTAAAAAGCATATTCTCCTAACGTGAAACATCCAGAAATTATTCCAATTACTTCATTTCTTAGCGCATTCCCTTTAAAAAGTCCGTTTTGAATAAATTGCTTTTTAGCATCTTTAGTTAAATCCTGAAAAGGTGCTTGATTTAATTCACTTTCCAAGCGGATAAAAAGCAGTTCGTGTTGCATTTTGATAACTGGGCGAAGAGTTGTATTTTGAAATTTTTCTTCCGAAGTCATATTTTCATTTACGAGTGCTGTTGGAATTTGAGGTCGTATAGTGAGTTTTGATTGAAGCATAGCAATGGGGATAAATTCTATGTAAATGTAGAAATACTTAAGATATTTCCAATAATTAAATTGAATCATGTCACTTATTATTTTTTAGGGCTATAAAATACTTGATTTGTCATTAAATTATTTCGTAACTTCAATAGAAATTTACAAATTCACTCGATGGAAATTACACAAATTCACCAAAAAATTCAAGAAATTAGATCTCAAAAAACAATGCTTGATTTTGATTTAGCAGAACTTTACGAAGTTGAAACAAGAATTTTAAATCAGTCAATTAAAAGAAATATTGATTTATTTCCAACTGACTTCATGTTTCAGCATACTCCTAAAGAATATGAAATGATGTTATCACAAATTGTGATGACATCCCCGCAAAAAAGACCAAAGTCTTCACCTCCATTAGCTTTTACAGAGTATAGTGTAACAATGTTTTCAAACGTATTGAGAAGTAAAAAAGCAAGATTAACAAGTATTGCAATTGTTCGTGCTTTCATTGTTTTGAATGGAAATATTTTATCGAATAGTAAAATTATTGAGCAAGTTAAATCACTCGAACAAAAATACGATAAACAATTTGATGATATATTTGAAGTAATTAATTACCTTTTGAAAAAAGATTCCTTAGAAAAACAAACTAAAGAAAGAAGTAAGATTGGTTATAAAACAAATGAAAAATAGTATAAATATGTTTAGATCAAAAACTACCTTCTATCTCAAAGATATTCGTTTTTGGATTATTTTCTTTTTTGTTATCCGACTAATCGGAATTACCAATCCACCATTGGAGGTAGCGCACAATTGGCGGCAAACCACGGTAACCATGGTGGCGCGTAATTTTTTGGAAGTGGATAATAACATTTTCTATCCACGGATAGATATTGCTGGAGAAAAAACGGGGATTACAGGAATGGAATTCCCTACTTTAAATTATTTAATTTACCTATTTTCAAAACTATTTGGTTACCAACATTGGTATGGGAGGTTAATCAATTTGATCGTTTCGAGTATAGGAATTTACTATTTCTACAGATTGGTTAAACGTTATTTTTCTGACGCGATTTCATTCAATGCTACCTTAATCTTAACCGTTTCCATTTGGTTTCAGTTTTCAAGAAAAATCATGCCAGATACTTTTGCATTATCCTTTATTTTTATGGCTATATATTACGGTACCAATTATTTACTCGCTACCGATAATCGTAAAAATCTAATTCATTTACTTTTGTATTTTGTTTTTGTTTTAATTGGAATACTCTCTAAATTACCTGTTGGATACTTATTAATCATGTTTGTTTTTTATCTCTTTCAAAAAGAAATTTCTTTAAAACGTAAATTCCTATTTTGCATTGTGAGCTTGCTCACTTTCATTCCTGTTTTTTGGTGGTACTTTGTTTGGACACCTTATTTAGTCGACACCTATGGATTTTGGCATTTTTTCATGGGAAAAAGTATGCAAGAAGGGTTTGGAGAAATCCTCTTAAATTTAAAAGATAGTTTAAAAAAATTCTACGATACTGCATTAAAATTCAGTGGATTTGCTTTGTTTTTAGTCGGAATTACCTATGCTATTATTCACAAAGAACGAAAGATTTACCTTGTTTTTACAACCACCTTTTGTGTTTTTTGCATCCTTATTTTTAAATCAGGTTATACCTTCGCACATCATAGTTATTACATTCTTCCTTTTGTACCAGTAATGGCGTTAGTTGCAGGTTATGGAGTTGAACAAATTAAAAACCAACACTTTAAAATTCTAATCTTATTAATAATCTGCGTTGAAGGTCTAGGAAACCAATTTCATGATTTTATTGTTCACGAAAATGATTCGAAAATATTGAATCTTGAATCCGATTTAAATAAAATTTCAAATCGCAGTGATTTAATTATCGTTAATAGTGGTGATTATCCTACGCCTATGTATTTTGCACACCGAAAAGGATGGGTTAATAGAAACGACTCCATAAGCAACGAAACATATATTAGTTCTCTAAAAACCAAAGGTTTAAAATACATTATCATTCTCAAACGTAGTTTTGGAGATGAAGTACCTTTACCTAATTACGAACGAGTTTTTAACAATCTAGACTATGCAATTTACAAACCCTAATTCAACTATTTGTTTTCCCATCCATACATCGTACATTTGTAATAAGACCCTAAAATAAGAATCATGCGTGTAGAACAAATTTATACTGGTTGTTTAGCTCAAGGAGCTTATTATATTATTTGTAACGGAGAAGTTGCAATTATAGACCCATTACGTGAAGTTCATTCCTATATTGAAAAAGCGAAAGCGGATAACGCAAACATTAAGTATATTTTTGAGACCCATTTTCATGCGGATTTTGTAAGTGGACATTTAACCCTTTCAGAGCAAACGGGAGCTGAGATTGTCTATGGGCCTACAGCAGCACCTAATTTCAAAGCAACGATTGCAGAGGATGGCCAATTATTCCATTTGGGAGATTGTTTCATAAAAGTTTTACATACTCCTGGGCACACGATGGAGAGTTCAACATTTCTACTTATCGATGCTCAAGGTAAGGAACATGCTATTTTTTCAGGTGACACCTTGTTTTTAGGTGATGTAGGTCGCCCTGATTTAGCGCAAAAAGCTGCAAACTTAACGCAAGAGGAATTGGCTGGTTTGTTGTTTGAAAGTTTAAGAACAAAGCTAATGACTTTACCAGATAACACTATTGTTTATCCTGGTCACGGAGCCGGTTCAGCTTGCGGTAAAAACATGTCGAAAGAAACAGTTGGTACGTTAGGAGAACAAAAACAAACAAATTATGCATTGCGAGCAAACATGACCAAAGAAGAATTTATTCAAGAAGTGACCGATGGATTATTACCTCCTCCCTCCTATTTTCCTCTAAACGTAATGTTAAACAAACATGGATACGAAAGTATCGACACTATTATCGAAAGAGGTACATTAGCACTTACTCCTGAAAAATTTGAACTTATTGCAAATTCAACAGATACGATAATTTTAGACGTTCGCAAGGAAGAAGAATTTATAAAATCACACATTCCAAATGCTATTTTCATAGGAGTAGATGGTAATTTTGCACCTTGGGTAGGTTCTCTACTAAAGGATGTAAAACAAGAGATATTATTAGTTGTACCTGAAGGGAGAGAAAAAGAAGTGGTCACACGTTTAGCTCGAGTAGGTTTTGACCACACAGTAGGTTATCTTGAAGGTGGAATGGAAGCATGGAAAAAAGAAGGAAAAGAAATGGATTCGATAGCTTCGATTTCTGCTGAAACCTTTAAAACACAATTAAAAGAAGATTCTATTGTTTTTGATGTTCGTAAAGAAAATGAATTCGAAAGTGAACATTTACCACAAGCGCACTTAACTTCTTTAGATTACATCAACGAACACTTATCCGAATTCCCAAATGACAACTCTTTTTTCATCTATTGTGGAGGTGGTTATCGTTCGGTTATAGCTGCTTCGATTTTAAAAAGTCGAGGATTTCATGGGATGATTAATGTCGAAGGTGGATTCAACGCAATTAAAAAGGCTGGTATTCCTACTACTGATTTTGTTTGTCCTTCTTCGTTAAAATAAAATCACGAATTTATCGTTTAATTGTACATAGTGAAAAAGCATTTAATTGTAATTTATTTTTTATTCGCCCTAATTCTACTCGGTGGGCTTTTCTCTTCGTGCAAAAAGACAAGTGGACTTTCTAAAGCAAACGTAACTTTTTCAGTTGATACGCTCATTTTTGACACAGTTTTTACCACTCTTGGATCAACCACCCAACAATTTAAAATTTACAATCCCGATTCGAAGACTGTATTTATTGATGAAGTAGAATTAATGGGAGGAAAAAGCTCTCCATTCCGTGTGAATCTTGACGGAGTTTCAGGGACCAAATTTGACAAAATCAGTATTGAAGGAAAAGACAGTTTATTCACTTTTGTCGATGTAAAATTAAATGTAAATAATCAATCGTTACCTCTCGTAGTTGAAGATTCTATTCGTTTTCGAACGAATGGAAAAGATTATTATTTAAACCTTATTGTTTGGGGGCAGGACGCTTATTTCCATAGAAGTGAAGTAATTAAAGAAGTTCTTTGGAAAAATGATAAACCTCATGTAATATTTGGTACGGTTGCTGTCGACTCTGCAAAAACCTTAACGATTGAATCCGGGACGAAAATTCATATGCATAAAAAAAGCATGCTATTAGTGTATAAAGGAACTTTAAACATCGCCGGAACCAAAGACAAACCTGTAGAAATTCAAGGAGACCGTTTAGAGTCGTTTTATAAAAATGTTTCAGGTCAGTACTTTGGAATATGGTTATATTATGCCCTACCTTCTACAATCAATTACGCTACAATTCGCAATGGTACTGCAGGTATTCAAGTAACTAGCCATGATCCTTCTAGTCAACTGGCAACATTAACTTTAACTAATTCTCTTATAGAGAATCACGCAAGCTATGGTTTGTTTTTATATGCCAATCCATCATTAATAATGGAAAATTGCATTGTAGCCAACAACGAAAAATATGGGGTTTTAGCTCTTCAAGGAGCGAACTATTACATCAACCAATGTCATATTCTTGATTATGGAAGAGATGAAAAATCCGCTGCTTTAGCTCTTAAAAACAACTACTTAGACCCAAAAACAAAAACTATGTATCTTTCAGATTTGGAAGGAACAATTAATAATTCTGTGATATATGGAGCAAAAGAATATGAGTTACTTATAGATACCATTCAAGATAAAAGTGTGAAAATCAACCTTAAATTCAATTCCTGTTTAATTAAATGGAAAGATGAAAATACGGATGCGAATTTCAAAAAAACAATTTGGAATCAATCTCCAATTTTTAAAGATCCTATCAATTATAATTACCATTTTGAAGCAAACTCTCCATTAAATGGAAATGGCGATCCAACACTTAGCAATGGATTTGATATAGATGGTAACCCGAGATCTTTAACGGCACCTGACATCGGAGCATACGAAATGAATTAGTCTATAGTAGGTCACTATTGAAAAACTTTAAGAAATTAACAACAATGAAATATAATCTTTCTGAAATCACCGAATTAATAAAAAATCGAAGAACGATTTATCCCGAACAATTTAGCACTCGTAAAGTCCACAAAGAACAAATCGAAGCGATGTTGAACAATGCAATTTGGGCACCTACGCATGGAAATACACAACCTTGGAGATTTACTGTTTTTACAGAAGAGTCCAGACAAAAATTAGCAGATTTTCAAGCAAAATTGTATCTAGATACTACGCCAAAAGAAAACCAGAAAGATACGAAAGTTTCAAAACTACTAACTCGACCAATTCAAGCATCTGCAGTAATAGCAGTTTGGATGAAACGCGATGAGACAGAAAAAATTCGTGAAATTGAAGAAGTAGAAGCGGTTGCTTGTGCGATTCATAATCTACAATTAACTGCGGCTGCATACGGAATTGGAGCCTATTGGTCAACTTCGGCATTTATCTACACACCGGAAATGAATGCATTTTTAGAAATTGGAGAAAAAGATAAGTGTTTGGGATTAATTTATTTAGGGTACCCAGAAATAGAATGGCCTAAAAGTCATCGTAAACCAATCGAATACATGACAACCTGGAAATAAATGAAAAACTTTCTACTTTTTATTTCATTTATCATTTCCTCGTCAAATGTATTTTCTCAAAATACATCCTTACCAGTTAAAGCTTATTTTGGAATTCAGTACAAACCTTTAATTGCTGGAGATTTCATAGGCTCATCACGCCTATCAATAAAAAATGATACCATACAGGGAGAATTCACACAACAATTAGGCGCATCCTTTGGCGGTGTAATTCGAGTTCAATTCAAAAAGAACATCGCAATTGAAACGGGTATTAACCAAGTACAAAGAAATTATAACATTCAATTTTCTCGTTTAGACTCAGCGATAACCGCTACAAAATCATTAAAAATAATAGCTTTTGATATACCTGTTAATCTATTGTTTTTCGTGAAATTATCGAACAAAATTTTTATGAATACCTCATTAGGACCTTCGTTTGTTTTCAATCCATCCAACGTACAAACCAACGCACTTTATAACAAATACAACCTATTTCGTGGGGAAGGTCGGATGCGTAGTGTTTTTTCAATGGAAATGAATGCGAATTTAGGATTTGAATACCGCACGGAAAAAAGTGGTTTTTTCTATATCGGAGCATCTGCAAGAGTACCTTTTAAACCAATTTTCGATGTTGCAGTGAGCCATGAAAATACGATCACTCATCAAAAAATGGTGCTTTATGGAAATATGTCTGGAACTTACATTTCGTTCGATTTGCGTTATTTCTTTCCATTTAATAAATACAAAACGAGTAATAAACTTAACATGCCAATTGAACAGTGATTGATTTGAAAATTAGCTAATTTGAAAATTTGAAAATGGACGAATGTAACAATTGATTCAATGTAGCAATGTGTAAATTGATTTGTTGATTTGTTGATTATTTTTGAACTCTTCCAAAAGTTACGTATAAATTCAAACCTGATTGAGAGAAATTAGGAAGCGAAATATCTCCTTTTTGTTTCGTAAAATGTAAACTTCTCCATAACTTATTAGAAACATCCACACTGTATTCAGCACGGAATGAAAGGACAGTCTTTTTTATTCTTATTCTCGGTTGAATACTTATCGTTGGGCAGAAAAAAGGATTTTTTTGACTTGTAAAGTTATCACCCGAAATTCGTATACGCCCTGTATTAATACCAAAATATGTAAACATATTGAAATTGTGTGATTTAGGAAACAATTTTTTACTAATTATAGGAAATCCAAAAATAAATCCATTGATCTTTCCATGCATACCGCTTGTAAGATCAATATCTTGAGGTATAATTTGAGAATAGGTAACGTAGACATCTGATTCTTTTTTACGATTAAATTTAAGATTTCCTGCTGAAGATATTCCAATGGTTTGTAATGGTTTTAATAATTGATGATTTTGAAGAGTGTTTAGTTGATTGTTGAAGTTTTTTTCTAAAAAAACATTTCCATAGATAATATCAGTAGAATTAAACCCATTGTTTGATTGAGCAAAAATACAAGCACTAACTATTAAACTAAAAAAAATACCTAATAACTTCATAAATCAAAAAATTAATGTGGACAATGTGCTTCTAACATGACACGCGCATCATCATTTCCTAAATAAGCCGCTCGTCTGAAATCTGAACAACCAGCAAGTATATTATTGACTCTATGGTATGCTAATCCGCGTTGAAGAAGTGCTTCATCATTTTCTGAATCTAACTCAATCGCTTTGGAAAAATTCAGAATAGCATCTTCGTACTTATCTTGTATGGTAAATAATTTACCTCGTTGAAGGTAAAATAAATCCTTACTTGGTTCGAGTAAAATTGCTTTTGTATAATAGGTATACGATTTCGAATAATTTTTAATTGCAAGGTTGTATTCTCCTGTTAGAAAGTAATATTCCGACTTTGAATTTGTATACTTTTTATGTCTTTTCAAATCCTCCAAAGCCTCTTTGTATTTCATTAATTTTAAATAACTATCGAAACGAGCACGATAAAACATCGAATTTTTAGGGTTTAACATAATCGCATTGGAATATTTCTCTATTGCTTTTTCTTGCTGATTTAATTTGGAATAACATTCTCCTAAAAGATAAAATGTAGACTCCAAGACCTCATCTTTTTGAGCTATGCGTAATAAACTCACATAGTATAAATCTTGAATTGCTTCATTGTAAAATCCATATTCCACATAAATCTTCCCTCTTTTGTATAAACAAATACTGTTTTTTGGAGCGAGGTTAATTGCTTGTGTGTAATACTGAATCGCACTGTTAGTATTCTTAAGATTCAAACAACTATCTCCTTTCGCTATAAGCTGAGAGAGTGATTGAGAGAAAGAGAAACTTGCCTGTAAAAACAGATAAATAATAATTATTTTTTTCATAACTTACAGTAACAATGAAATACAAACAAGAAAAATTACCAATTTGGTTACTTTTTCGTATCTTTGAAAATGAATAATACAAATGAATATTTACAATAAAAGTACAATAATAGATTTTTATAAAAAACATTCGGATTGCAAAAATACCTTGGAGAAATGGTACCACGATGTACTACTAAAGAAATGGGAAAAGCCAAATGATGTTACGAGAGATTTTGTAAAGGCAAGATCAATTAAAAATTCAAGAGTAATATTTGAAATTAACGGTAGTGATTATCGTCTAATTGCACAAATAAATTATTTAAAAGAATGGGTCTTTATAAAATTTATAGGTACACATGCAATGTATGACAAAATAGATCCTGAAACGGTTGATTTATACAAAAAGAAAAAATAAAATGGAACTCAAAATCATAAAATCAAAAACGGATTACCAGGAAGCATTAGAACGTTTTGAAGAGATTTTTCTTGCAGAACCAAACACACCTGAAAGTAACGAAGCGGATATATTAGCTTTAATACTAAAAGATTTCGAAGAAAAAAACTTTCTAATAGAAGCCCCTACTCCTATCGATGCTATAAAATATCGTATGGAACAACAAGGTTTAACAAATTCTGACTTAGCAAAAATTTTAGGTTACAAAAGTCGTGTAAGCGATATTCTACACAACACACGTAAACTAAGTCTCAATATGATACGAAAACTACATAGAGAATTAAACATCCCACTTGAAACTTTGATAAAAGCATACTAAATGAACCAACATATTTTAACTCTCATAGAAAGCCTTCAATTACAACCGCATCCAGAAGGGGGATATTACACAGAAACCTATCGTTCGGAAACTACTTGTAATGACGGTACGCGAAACCTACAAACTGCCATTTATTTTCTTTTAACATCGGACAATGTATCTCATTTTCATAGAATTAAAAGTGATGAAATTTGGTATTTCCATACAGGAAGCCCATTACTTGTTCACACTTTAACCGACACGGGTCATATGCAACATGTAGTAGGAAATGATATCTCAGCAGGTCAAACTCCTCAATTATTAGTTCCTAAAGACACCATTTTTGGTTCCTCGGTTCTTGAAAAAGATAGTTACTCTTTAGTTTCTTGTTCAGTAGCTCCAGGATTTGATTTTGCAGATTTTGAATTATTTACGAAAGCTGATTTAATGCACGATTATGCAGCATTTGAAGAGATTATTGATCTTTTGACGTAACTTTATTCCTATGTCAACTACCAACAATTCTGATACCCTTTTCATGCAACGATGCATCGACCTTGCTCAACTTGGAAGTGGTTATGTTGCACCAAATCCCCTGGTTGGTGCTGTGATTGTATTAAACGACGAAATTATCGGTGAAGGATATCATCAAAAATATGGCGAGGGGCACGCTGAGGTAAATGCAATACATTCTGTAAAAGACAAAAGCCTATTATCGAAAGCTACTATCTATGTTAGTCTAGAACCTTGTGCACACCATGGAAAAACTCCTCCTTGTGCTGATTTATTGGTGCATTATAAATTCAAACGCGTTGTTATCGGATGTGTAGACTCGAATGAATTAGTCGCAGGAAAAGGTATTGAACGACTAAAAGAATCTGGAATTGAAGTAACTGTTGGAGTGCTAGAGAAAGAATGTAAATCGCTTAACAAACGTTTTTTCACCTTTCTAAACAAACAGCGTCCTTACATCGTATTGAAATGGGCTCAAACACAAGATGGATTTATTGACCGACCACGTGAAGAAGAACTAATTGAACGTAAAATTAATTGGATCAGCGCTCCAGAAACGCAATCTTTGGTACACCATTGGCGAAGTCAAGAGCCAGCGATTTTAGTTGGTTGGAAAACAGTAGAGCACGATAATCCTAGTTTGACCGTCAGAGAAGTGAGTGGTAAAAATCCATTGCGTGTGATTATTGATAGTCAGTTAAATATGCCTCAAGATTCGACCGTTTATACAGACGGGGATCGCACCGTAATCATCAATAAAATCAAGTCGGAAACGATTGGCAATGTCGAATTGATCAAACTCAATCAGATAAACACAAAGAACATACTGGATGTATTATACAACCTAAACATTAGCTCTGTATTCGTTGAAGGTGGAAGCAGTACGATACAACATTTTTTAGTAGATGGTTACTGGGATGAAGTACGTCTGATTGTTGGTCAGCATACTTTTGGAGATGGAATTAAAGGTCCACGAATTTCTGGAACACCAAGTAGAACATATACATTTTCTGGAGATACCTTACATCATTATTTCAAATAACCCAAACTCATAATTCCGTCCATGTTCTCCATTCTTATTTCCGTTCTCGCAACCACCTGGATTTTCATCCTCTTCAAACTTTTCCCGAAGTATGGAGTGAATACTTTTCAAGCGATTGTCATCAACTATTTGACAGCTTGCGTGTGCGGAGTCTTACTATATGGAAACACAATTACCAATGCTGCCTTTGAACATACTTCATGGATTACTTATGTATTATTATGTGGAATATTATTTATTAGTCTTTTCTATTTGATGGGAATCAGCTCACAACGCAATGGAGTCTCAATCACTTCGGTTGCCGTTAAAATGAGCATGGCAATTTCCATGGGATTGATGATTGTACTCTACCGTGAATCTGTAACATCGTTGAAAATTGGAGGAATCATCTTCGCGATCCTCGGAGTTATAATAATGAGTTACGAGAAAAGAGCAAAGAGCGACGATGATCGTAACTCGTCACTTATTTCTCGTAACTTGATTCTCTTCGCTATCTTCCTCGGTTGTGGACTTTTGGATGTTGTCTTAAATTACGTACAATCTTTTCATCTCCAACATTTAAGCACTTCACTTTTTAGTGCATTTGGACTCGGAATGGCAGGTGTTTATGGAGGAATTGTATTACTCGTTAATATTCTTCGCAAAAAAGAAAAATTCGAGAAAAAGAGTATCATAGCAGGAGTTTTATTAGGAATACCCAATTATTTCTCCATCTACTACTTAATCAAATCGTATTCTTCCACTCCTTGGTCTGATTCAACAGTGTTAGCAGTGTTAAATGTTGCTACCGTGATTACCTCTACCCTAGCAGGCTTGTTACTTTTCAAAGAAAAACTTAACCTTCAAAAAAGTGTTGGAATGGTCTTGTCTCTACTCGCAATCGCCTGCTTTTATTTTGCGAAGTAATTCCTTATTTTTGTGCTACTATGATTCAATACAAAAAAGTTGCTTTTTACACCTTGGGTTGCAAGTTGAACTTCTCTGAAACATCGACAATCGCTCGTTTGTTTGAAGATGCTGGATTTGCAAAAGTGGATTTCGAAGACGCACCAGATGTCTTTGTGATAAATACCTGTTCTGTTACTGATAATGCAGATAAGAAGTGTAAACAACTGGTTAAAAAAGCCTTGAAAGTGAATCCAGATGCCTTCGTGACCATCGTTGGCTGTTATGCGCAACTAAAACCAGAAGAAATCGGGAAAATTCCTGGTGTAGATTTGGTATTGGGTGCGAATGAAAAATTTGATATTCTTGCTTATTTAGAGCAAACCGATAAAAAAGAAGAAGCGCAAGTTTCTTACCAAAACATCAAAGAAACGAAAGAATTTATTCCATCTTTCTCTTATGGGGATCGTACCCGTTCGTTTTTGAAAGTACAAGATGGATGTGATTATTTCTGTACGTTTTGTACAATTCCTTTAGCACGCGGTAAAAGTCGTAATGCAAGTATCACCCAAACCTTGGTCGAAGCAAACAAAATTGCACAAACTGAGATTAAAGAAGTGGTGTTGACAGGTGTAAACATTGGTGATTTTGGTCAAGGAGGAGGGGAAAATTTCTTTAAATTAATTCAAGCCTTAGACAAGGTAGATGGCATTGATCGTTATAGAATTTCCTCGATTGAGCCTAACTTACTTTCCAATGAAATCATCGATTTTTGTTTGACCGATTCGCAAAAATTTGTTCCACATTTTCACATTCCATTGCAAGTGGGTAACGACCGTATTTTGAAAGCAATGCGCAGAAAATACGAACGTTCTTTATATGCAGAGCGTGTAGCACGAATCAAATCCTTACGCACAGATTGCTGTATAGGTGTGGATGTGATCGTTGGATTCCCTGGAGAAACCGATGAAGAATTTTTAGATTCGTACAACTTCATTCAAAGTCTACCGATTTCCTATATCCACGTATTTACCTATTCAGAACGCGCCAATACAAGTGCACCAAAATTAGGAGAATTCGTACCAATGGAGAAACGTAAAGAGCGCAGTAAAATGTTACACATTCTTTCTGACAAAAAGAAACGTGCTTTTTACGAGGAGAATGTAGGAACAGAACGTACCGTACTTTTCGAAGCGGAGGAAGAAGAAGGAATGATGTATGGATTTACCGAAAATTACGTGAAAGTGAAAACACCTTTTCAAGCGGAATTAGTGAATAATTTCCGTAAGGTTCGTCTGACCAACATTGATCGCGATGGGATTATGAAGATAGAATTCATTTAAATCAAGACTATGAACTTACTAAAACTTTTCTGCCTGATACTTGGATTGAGTACAGCTTCTAGTGCTGTGGGACAAGATTCCCTCAGGCGATTCAAACAATTGGATGTACTTCACTATGATTTAAAGATTAACCTCTTTGAAAAACAAAACAAGATCGTTGTTAATGAAAATTTGACCATTCAATTTCTACAAAAATCAGATTCTTTTCAATTGGATTTGGTGGGACGATTTGAGGATAGTTTGGGTATGAAAATTTCTACGATTACCTTAGATAATCAACCAATTTCTTTTAAACAGTATACGGATAAAGTAACATTCTATACTAATTCGCTGTCAAAGGGAGATAAAAAGACATTTACCTTACAATTTGAAGGTATCCCAACAGATGGTTTAATTATTGGACAAAATAAATTTGGAGATCGTACTTTTTTCGCCGACAACTGGCCTATGCGTGCTAAACATTGGTTTGCCTGTGTGGATCATCCTTCGGATAAAGCAATGGTGAAAATTTCTGTAGAAGCTCCTTACAAATTACAAGTGGTTTCAAATGGCATTCAAAAAAGAGTGGAGAATTTAAAACCTCCAAGAACGATTACTTATTTTGAATCGAACATCCCCATCCCAACAAAAGTAATTGTTTTCGGAGCTGCCAACTTCGAAAAACAAATTCTACCTCGTAAGAAAAATCAGGTAGAAATCACCAATTTTGTTTATCCTCAGGACAAGGAAAAAGGATTCAAAGATTTTGAGCAAGCAGATACCATTTTAGCTTATTTCGAAGCACACATTGGTAAATTTCCATTCGAAAAATTATACAATGTGCAGTCAACTACGATGTATGGAGGAATGGAAAATGCGAGCTGTATTTTTTACGATGAGAAAGCAATCACAGGAAAAGGAACCATCAACGAATTAATTGCACATGAAATCGTGCATCAATGGTTTGGAAATTCCGCTTCAGAACTTGACTGGCCGCACTTATGGTTAAGCGAAGGTTTTGCAACCTACCTTACCGATATATACATCGAAGACCACAAAGGGAAAGGAGCATTTTTAAGTCAGTTACGTAAACAACGGGAAGCTATTATTAGATTCAATACCAAAAACAAGCTGCCATTGAAAGACACAATTTCTACGAACACCCAAGATATGTTGAACACCAATGCCTATCAAAAAGGAGCTTGGGTGCTACACATGTTACGCGAACAAGTCGGTAAAGAAGTATTTTGGAAAGCGATCGCAAGTTATTACGACACCTACAAATTCAGCAATGCACGTTCCATCGATTTTATCCGTGTTTTTGAAAAAGTAAGCAATCAAAAACTTACGCAATTCTACGAAGAATGGATTTGTCAGGCTGGACATCCAGTAATTTCTTCTAAAATAGAGCAAGAAACAGGAAAAATTAAAATTAAATTCATTCAAAACCAAGCAGAAAACTTTCATTTCTCCTTAGAATTTTTAGTTTTGTATGATGACAATACGAGCGAAACAAAAACGTTAGTTTGTAATGAAAAAGAAATCAATTTAGAATGGTTAACTTCAAAGAAGGTTACAACAATTAAATTAGATCCAAATTTTAAACTTTTGTTTGAAGAAAAAAAATGAAGTTATTACTCTTAAGCCTTACACTATTCATATTCACAGGTTCATCTTTTAAATCAGATGACATTTTGGGTATGTGGTTAGACGAGAGTCAAAAACTGATTGTAGAGTGCTATAAGTTCGACAACAAATATTTCGCACGAATCAAATGGTTTAAAAACGAAAATAAAAAAATAGAAAAATTTTCAGAAAAAGGATTACCAAAATCACAATGGCTCAATTATAAGGTGATGGAACATTTTATTTTCAACGGAGAGTATTGGACAGACGGAACCATCCATCAAATCAAAAAAGGTACCTCCTACGATGCTACCATCCATATGAAAACCCCAAATTCAATCGTAGTTCGTGGCTATGTATTAGTGTCACTATTAGGAGACGATGTAAATTTCTCTCGATACAACGGCGGATTACCGAAACAAGAGTGACCTGGGATGTATTATATTCTTTAACAGAAGGTTTAAGTTAGAATTCCCTGAAGATATAGTGATTAGTTAGAATTTAAGAGGTAGTCGTAGTTAGTAATCTCGAAAGATAGATAGAAAATCAACAATATAATAAAAAACATTTTATTATATTTTAATCTATTAGTGTCCGATAAACTTTTTAAAAGTGGGATTACTTGATGGATTTCCGAATTTAGTGTAATTTGGATTTACCGAATTAAATTATATGAATAAAAACAACTACTTTTTTGGACAATCCGTTTTCTGACAGCTGATTTCTTTAAATGACAAAAAAATCTTTCGTTAAGAAAGCATAATTCTGATTATTATGTAAAGAATTTTACTATTCTGATCATTTGATTAGTATTTTATTTTCAACATTTGCTTATTGTACATCCTTGCGTGAAATTTTAGCATTTACGCTTGTATTAAAAAGAAAAATGAGTCACTATAAACTTAAAAAATTCATTACAAAAGCACCTTAAGTGATGTTACTAAAAGAAAAAGCATTTACTATTCTAAGATATTTATTATTCTTTACTTCAAAAAAAGTTTCAAAACTCATTTGGTTTTCTCCAGCAACTAAACACGATAAACAGTTTTGGAAACACCTTTATTAAAAAGAGGTAAAATAGCTGTTCTTGATAATGGATATAATGATTATAAAACCTTCGATGAGTATTTTCAGAATGGAGTTTAATTTGTTATTCGTCTTAAATCAAATACATCATACGAATCTGTAAAAGAAAATGATATACCAGCAAAATTGGAGATGGTGTTATCAAAGTTGAAATTATTCGTGTAGATATAAAAGAAAATAGAACTTATCTCAAAACAATCGAACTGTGAAAAATAGTATATTGGGATAATGAGAATAAACGTTGTTTTAAGTTTATAACCAACTTAAACGGAATGAACGCTGGCACATTACAATGATTTACAAGAAACAAGGGCAAATTGAATTACTTTTTAAACAACTGAAACAAAACTTTCCCTCAAATTTTTCTTAGGTTTTCCCAAAAATAAAAGACACAAAAAAACCCAACCATTATTTGGTTGGGTTTTAAAAGTGGCGTCGTCTTACTCTCCCACGGTCAAAACCGCAGTACCATCAGCGCAATCAGGCTTAACTTCTCTGTTCGGAATGGGAAGAGGTGGACCATGATGCAATAGACACCTAAAATCGTTAATTAGCAACTAGTAATTAGGC
>CANGOF010000030.1 GCA_947455515.1 Flavobacteriia bacterium | reverse complement strand
TTCTGTAAGAAAATAAAGCGATTTGACCTTCTGCAGATCCTGTGTTTGTTTCAGATCCCGCGTATTTTGCGAAGATTTCTGTTTTCTTTTCTGGTGCTAAATACATTCCAATATTATTTAATGATTCTTATGTATGTCTACTTTAGACGGGTGCAAATATACGAGAAATAATAAGAAATACAAAATTGTATTTATTTTTGTATCAAATTCAACTTAGCATCATGATAAAAATATCCTTTTTACTATTAAGCATTATACTTTTTATATCTAGTTGTTCAAGAGACGTCGATACTACCGAAAAATTTCACGAAATTATTTCTCACACACCACAAGAATCTATCAACGAATTGTTAGCGGGAAACAAACGATTTTTAAATGACAAATTAATAAACATAAACCATCTTGAACAAATTGAATTAACAAAACATGGACACAAACCGCACGCTGTAATTTTATCTTGTATGGATTCACGTGTACCACCTGAAATCATTTTCGACCAAGGAATTGGAAATATTTTTGTAATTAGAAACGCAGGTAATTTAGAAGATCAAAATGTGTTAGGTAGTTTAGAATATACTGTACATAAATCTACCGCAAAAGTAATCATGGTAATGGGACATAGCCACTGTGGAGCGGTAACAGGTGCTTTAGACGATATTAAACACGGACATCTTTCTCAATTAGTTGAACAAATTAAACCTTCTATTCAAAACCACGATACTAAAAAGAAATCAGTAATCGAGACTGCAAAACAAAGTGTTCACTTTACTATTAAAGATATTTTACAAAGAAGTAAGACAATCCGGGATTTAGTTCAACAAAAGAAGATAGAATTAGTTGGAGCGTTTTATGATGTTGAAACTGGAGAAGTGAAAATTTTAGAAGAATACAAATAAAATTAATGTTTTATGTACCAAATTATTTATTTATCTAAAGCTTCTGACAATCTTAATCAACAAGATATTGAAAATATTCTTGAGACAGCGAGGGAGTTCAATTCTAGTAAGCAAATTTCGGGTTGTTTGATTTATCACAATCATTATTTCTTACAAATGCTTGAAGGTGAAAACGATGATATTTCAGCATTGTATACAAAAATAAAAAAGGATAGTCGTCATACCGATATTGTTCTACTATATGAATCTACAAAATATGATCGATCATTTGGTGAGTGGAAAATGGGTTTTGTAGATTTAAATAGTGAAGATGACATCGAACAAAAAATGTTTGTAGATAATCTATTAACATTTGCGGAAATCACTCCGAAATTTACAAAATCAATGGATGTATTTTGGGATGAAGTAAAAAAACTACTAATTAGATAATCTATCTCCAATTCACAATAAAATCTTCTTTTTTAGGAATATCCCCTACGAAAGAGATTTCTATTTCATACTTTCCTGGTAATATATTTATAAAATTTCGATTAAACTTAACCCCCAACTTCAAAGAAGAGAACCAAAGGTCTTGAAGTAATTTTGATGTATTTATTCTAATTACTGCCTTTTTCGTTACGGTATCTATAGATGTAATGTCCCATTCAAAATCTGTACTTATTGCTTTACTTTCCTTTGACTTATCTTCGATATGGGTAAAAATTCTCTCTTTATTCTCATAGAATTCATTCTTCCAGGTAAATTTAACGATGTAATTAAATGAAGCAAAGTAATCATTGACAGGAATAAATAATTTATTTTTTAAACCAGGTTTAACTTGAATTATCGTTGAATCTTTTTTACGTAAAACACCTGAAGTTGAATAAATTTCATAGGTTAATGTCGTTTCAAATTCTATTGGTGAATCAGAAACAAAATAGTAAGACTCCTTCCCTATTTCCTCTGTTTTTTCAAGTACTGTAACATCTTGATAATCTTCTTTTACTCGATATTGTAATGCTTTCCAATTCCCAAAGTAATCAATACTTGACCACGTTGGAGCAGGCCAACAATCGTTTAATTGCCAAAAGATTGTTCCCATACAAATCGGGGAATTTAAGCGATGTGCTGAAATAGCGACACTTACAGCTTTTGCTTGTGTTAATTGAGAGAAATAAACGAATTCATTAAAATCTTTTGGCTTACCATATAATAGATCTGAATGTTTTTTAATCATCCCATTCCCTACGTAGCTTTTTTGATGATTTTTCATTACGGAGGAATTCAAATCCCAATCCGATTTGTCACTAAAACTTGCCAAAGTACTGTATTCAGGAAAAGATTGAAAACCATATTCTGCATTAAAACGTCCTAACTTTCTACCGAAATCTTCTATTGGGTCTTTTCCATGCCACACCCCCCAATAGTGCTGTGTTCCGTGGGGAAAATCTTCTTTTTGAGTCCAATGACCTAATGGAGAAGTATGTATGTATGGGATAAACGTATTTTCATCTATAATTTTAGGAATTAACTTTTTAAACAATGCATCATACCCTTCTTCAATAATTGCAGCTTGCTTATTTGTTATCAGATATTTTGGTCTGAACCCCCAATATTTCCAAGCGACTTCTACTTCATTATTACCATTAAACTGAATGACTGAAGGATGGGCTGCAATTCTTGGAATTTGAAAATTCAATTCTTGTGCGACATCTTCTAAAAAAACAGAATCGCCAGGATACATAGCACAAGCAAACATTAAATCTTGCCAAACCATAATTCCTTGTTGGTCGCACTCTTGGTAAAAAACCTCGTCAGGATAATAGCCTCCCCCCCAAACTCGTACCATATTAAAGTTTGCATCTTTCATTTGTTGCACCATCGTACGAATTGACTCATCCGTAACCCGTGCAGGAAATACATCTTGCGGTATATAGTTTGCACCTTTACAAAAAATCGGTCGACCATTAATTTTGAAATAGTAAGACGTACCAACCGAATCTTTTTCTTGCATTAATTCAGAAGTTCGAACACCAAAAGACACTAACAATGAATCTATAAACCCGCCGTTTAAATCATACACTTTCCACTTATCGTGATAGACATATGCTTCCCCTTGACCTCGTGGCCACCAAAGTTTAGGATTATTGAATTCTACATTGATTTCCGTTTTCCCGTTAGTTAGTAACAAAGAAGGGAAAACCCCAAAAATGCTACTTTCTAATCTTATGGAGCTAGATACTTTTCTTACAAGCGATAGGGACAAATTTAATATTGCTTTATTAGATTTGATTTCTTTCGTCTCTACTTTCGCATTTTCCAATTTATTCCCTGGATAGGAACGTATTTCAACCGGTTTCATAAAACCTATTGTATTCATTCTTAGCGACCAATCCCATCCAAATTGATATTGCGCTTTACGTGTTAATGGAGCAATTGGTATCGCAGCAACATCGTTCGGAGCAGGATAAACAACTTCTCTTTCTTTATATTCATTTTGGTGAAATAAAATCGGAGGGATAAAAACGGCACGAATTGAATTTTCCCCTATCCTAAGTTGTGATTTTATTTGAATATGATAAGGTCTGAATGAATTCGATGTTTGCACTAACAAACTATCATTTAAATAAATTTGCGCATAAGTATCTACAAATGGCAAATACAGTTCTACGAATTCATTATAAAGTTCTGATTCACTAATTGAAAACGTTGATTTAAATATCCATTGGTAGTTTTCAATCCAAGTGAATTTACTTTCATTTTCTCCGACAAAAGGATCTGGTAATTCTTTCGAATTTATTAAAATTTCTTGCACCGAATTATGTGTCCCGGCATCCATCCAAGTTTTTTTAATTGGATGAAATAATTCCCAATTTAATTTTTGTTGCGCATTAATAACATTCAAGCTACAAAGAAAAAGAAAAGTTAAATAAATACGCATAGTAAGTAAATATGTGTGAAGTTAATTCAAAGTAATTAATTTGTCCAATTCATTTACATGTAACTCAAGATTTCCTGCGGTATTCGTTCTAAAATTCGTGTCAAATTTCACCTTGTCAATCCAATCATTTTGAGCGTAAGAATGTTTTTGCACAATATCCTGAGAGTACGTCTCGTCAAACGTTTCAATTAGAATAAAAACTTCCGCATTTTTTAATTTTAAATCATCAATATTCATGTTAGCAACAGGAGAATCATCTGTTATTTTATGTACCAACGTCCATGTTAGAGGAAAGAATGTGATTGTATCTACTTCTAGGGTCAGAGGGAAATATTCTTTCATGAAATTATTAGCACCAATTTCTTTATCAAGTGCGATAAAAACACTGATTTTGGTTTTTAATAATACATTATTTCGCAGGTTAACCGTTTTAAACATAATTGCTTGCCCCTCGTCAAACGGAGTTAGAATAATATTTTTAGAAAATCCAATTTTTGCATTCGGTTTAGAAAAACGTCCATACAACAAACCCGTTGCAAGTGCAAACCCTAACAATCCAACAAATGCTTCTACCATTGCTACAATTTCAGCTCCAATTCCATGAGGAGAAACAGAACCATATCCAACGGTAGTAAATGTTTGTGTAGAAAAGAAAAACGCACTAAAAAAAGCAGGTTGATGTTCCGAAACCCCTTTTAATTCTTCAATACCAATCCCAAGATAAATACAAGTAAAAACTATATTTAACAAAATATAAATCAATAAGATAATCAATAGGAACTTACCTAACGAAACTTCCAAAAGGTATTTGTAAAAATCTTGAAATTTAGTTAAACCACCTTTACGAATAATATTATACGTACCATCTTGATTCATCATACGTTTGATTGGCTTTTGAAATTTTGAGCCAAGTCCAGGGTCTTTCATTGTTTTCATAGTGTAAAAATACTAATCATTCAACATGTATGTTTTTTTTGATTATTAATATTGAATTAACCCTATGAAGATTAATTATATATAGATTTGATAATCAACATTTAATAATTTACTTATGAAATTTATTATTTTATCTTTTGCAATATTAAGTAGTTCTATAAATTGTTTTTCTCAAAAAACTATCTCCAAAATTGCTTTTGGTTCTTGTGGAAAGCAATACCATCCTCTTCCGATTTTTGATGTAATTGTAGGACATCAACCAGATTTATTTGTCTTTTTAGGAGACAATATATATGCTGACACTGACAACATGGATACGATGAAAGCTAAATACAACTTGTTAGGTTCAAAACCAACTTATCAAAATTTAGTGAAAAATGTACCTATTATTGCTACTTGGGATGATCACGATTATGGTCAAAATGATATTGGACGACATTATAAATACAAAAAAGAATCCAAAGAATTGTTTTTAGATTTTTTTAATGAACCAGCCAATTCAGAAAGAAGAAAACATGACGGAATTTATACTTCTTACCTATATGAATTCAATGGTAAAAAACTACAAATCATCTTATTAGATGGTCGAACTTTTAGAGATAATCAAACACCATATACCAAAGAACTTGAAGGGGATAAACGTTTTTTCTATGAAAAAGATTTTGGTAAAACGCTTCATCCTGACTCCACTTTTTTAGGTATAGAGCAATGGCTTTGGTTGGAAAAAGAATTGCAAAAACCAGCAGATTTACGAATTATCGGAAGCGGTTCTCAATTTGGTATTGAGTACAACTCTTATGAATCTTGGGCTAATTTTCCTTTAGAGCAACAAAAAATGATTGATTTAATCAAAAAAACAAAAGCAAATGGAGTACTATTTTTGTCTGGTGATGTTCACTATGCTGAAATTTCCAAACTGAGTATACCTGGCATGTACCCTATTTACGATATTACTTCAAGTGGTCTATCTTCAAAATGGCATTTCGCAACACCAAATAATAATCGAATTGAAGGACCTGTAATGGAAAATAATTTTGGATTATTGACTATTGATTGGGAGCATAAAAATCCTGTAATTAAAATGGAAGTGTGGGATATAAATAATAATCAACGCTTTGAATATTCGATACGTTTGGATGAACTCCAATTTAAATAGTACTGACAATTTGTCGTTTATCCAAATTTGGCATTTCGTTTGACTAATTGAAAGTATATTTATAAAAATTTAGAAAATGAAAAAATCAAACATTATACTACTAGCTATTGGAGGTTTTGTAGTTATTTTATTTATGATGTATCGTTCATCATACAACACTGCTATAAACTTGCAAGAGACAGTCGATGCTTCTTGGGGTGATGTAGGAGCAACTTATCAAAGAAGAGCAGATTTGATTCCGCAGTTAGTAGCGACTGTAAAAGGAGCGGCTAAAAACGAAGGAGATATTTTAAAATCAGTAACCCAAGCCAGAGCTGGCATAGTAAATGCCAAAACTCCTGAGGACATGGAGTTAATGGGTAAAAAAATTAATACTGCTATCAATCTTGCATTTGAAGCATATCCACAAATTCGTTCTACTGAAAATTTCGCTTCACTTCAAGCTCAATTAGAAGGAACTGAAAACAGAATAAACAAAGCCAGACAAGATTACAACGAAACGATTAAAGCATACAACTCTCACATTCGTGGGTTCTTCAATAGTATGTTCTTAAATGCTGCAACATTCCCTAAGAAAACACCATTTGCAGCAGCGGCTGGTACGGAAGTTGCTCCTACAGTTGACTTTTCAAACTAAAACAAATACTTAATCAAGGCGGTTAAAAACCGCCTTTTTTTTATTCCTATTATGGCTTTAAAAGATTTTTTCACACTTGATCAACAAAAAGAAATCGGTTTTTCCATTGAAAAAGCTGAATTAAATACTTCCGGCGAAATTCGTGTTCATTTAGAAGAAAAATGTAAAATTGACCCTATAATTCGTGCTGTTGCTGTTTTCGAGAAATTAAAAATGCATGCTACTGAACAAAGAAATGGCGTGTTATTTTATCTTGCTGTAAAGGATAAGAAATTTGCTGTAATTGGAGATAAAGGTATTAATGATTTGGTAGATTCAAATTTTTGGGAGGATGTAAAATCGGAAATGTTAACCCAATTTAAAAATGCAAATTTTACTGAAGGATTATGTAAAGGCATTGAAATGGCTGGGGAAAAATTAAAAATCAACTTTCCTTTTCAAGCGAACGATATTAACGAACTTTCTAACGAGATCTCTTTCGGCGATTAATTTTTTATATACTAATTTATACCCATGTTAAAACATTTTTTCCTTGTCATTCTATTATTACATACTCTGCCATTTTTTGGTCAGAATGGTATTCCTGATGCTCCTGCCCCACCTAAATTAGTAAATAATTTATCTAAAGAATTTCCTGACTTTTTAAGTTCAGATGAAGAACAATTATTAGAGAATAAATTAGAATCTTTTGCTGAATCAACATCGAATCAAATTGTGATTGTCATCGTAGACGATTTGGCAGGTTATGAACCAGCAGAATTTGCTTACGAATTAGGAGATAAATGGGGTATTGGTCATGAAAAAGAGGATAATGGTATCGTCATTTTAATAAAACCAACTGGAGGTGCTGGTGAACGAAAATTTTTCATTGCAACAGGCAAAGGTTTAGAAGGTGCAATTCCTGATTATACATGTCGTCAAATCGAAGAAGATGAATTAATTCCTTATTTAAAATCTCAAGAATACTACAAAGCATTAGATAATACTACGGATGTTTTAATGAAATTTGCAAAAGGTGAGTATAACTCAGCTAAATATGCTAAAAAACATAAAAGAGAATCCAAATCGTCCGCGATTATAGTTTTATTAATTATAGCTCTTTTAGTATTTTTATTCTCCAAAAAAGGTGGACGCGGAGGTGGAATGACGATGGGTCCTGCTGGGTTCTTCTTTATGGGTAGTGGATTCGGAAGCGGAGGCGGATTTGGAGGTGGAAGTTCTGGAGGAGGTGGATTTGGAGGTTTCGGCGGTGGTGGATTCGGCGGAGGCGGATCTGGAGGCAGTTGGTAAAAAATAGATGCGTAATTTATTGCGCATCTATTTTTTACCAACGAGACGCCGTGTACGGCGTCTGTACGGAATGAAAAATTATTTTTGAATTAAAGCGATTATTTTTTCTGGCGTTTGAGAAAATCTATCCGCAATGATGGTTGATTGTAAATAGATCTCGCGTCGTTTTTCCATAGTAGTTTCGATGTATTCCAATAATTCTTCGTCCGATTTATGTGCTATAAGCGGTCGTGAATTTGTTGCTTGCTTGACGCGTTGAAATAATTCTTTAGGAGTACGTTCTAAATAAATGGTTGTTCCAAGTTTATTAAGTTTCGACATATTATCATTAAAACAAGGTAAACCTCCACCAGTTGCAATGACGATCTGTTGATTAGAAATAAGATCATCCACAAATTGTTTTTCCAAAGCTCTAAAGTAAGCTTCTCCCCTTACCTCAAATATTTCAGAAACTTTCCTTCCTTCCTTTTTTTCAATTTCTTGGTCGGAATCAAGCCACGAAAAACCCAACTTAGAAGCAAGTTTTTTTGCCAGTGTAGTCTTACCTGCACCCATGAAACCAACGAGAAAGATGTAAGACATTTTAAGGTTTTGGATTATGGGTTATGAATTATGAATTGGATTTATAATTCAATTGGAATAAAATTTGGGTTTTTTATGAATTTTGTGATCGATTCGATATGGCTTGTATGAGGGAATTGATCCACTAAGGACACCTTTTCTAATATATAACCTAAACTTTGAAGTGTTTCGGTATCTCTCGCTTGCGTTGATGGATTACAAGATATATATACAATACGATCAGCACCTAAATCAATTACTTTACGTAATGTTTTTGGAGCTATTCCTGCACGAGGTGGGTCTAATACTATAGTACCTATCTTTCCTTTGTATTGAGGGTATTCGGATAAAAATTTTCCTACATCCGATGCAAAAAATTGAATTCCTTCTACCGAATTTCGTTTTGCATTTTTCTTAGCATCTTCAATCGCTTCGGCTACGATATCCACTCCAATAATTTCAGCAGTATTTGAACGTTTGGCTAAAATTTGTCCAATGGTACCTGTACCACAAAACAAATCCATCACCACTTTATTATTTAAATCATTGTCTTCAAACACATAATCCAACGCTTTGTTATACAGTAACTCTGCACTTTTTGGATTCGTTTGAAAGAAACTTTCCATGCTAATTTCGAAGAACAAATCACTTAATTTTTCAACTACTTTCCAGTCGCCAAATAATAAGGAATTTGTTCCATTTTCAATTTTAGCACGATCTGCAACATTATCATTTATGGTATGTTGTAAACCTGCAAGATGATTCCCGAGTAATTCTTGTAAAAAAGTTGAAAAAGCTTGTGCATCAAATTGTTCTATATTTTCAGAAGAAGTAACCAAATTAATCAATAACTGATCTTGGTGAAAAGACTTTCTTACGACAATATGTCTGAAGAAGCCTGTCTTTTTTGGCGGATGCCAAGCAGCTAAACCTGTTTTTTCGAGATAGGAACGAATCTTTATTAATTTATTTTCTAACTCAGCATCAAATAAACCACTTTCCTTATTTAAACTCTCTACTTTCCACCATGTACCTCTTCGTTTAAAACCTAAAGCAAAAGCATCGTCTTTTTCTTCGTTTAACTCCAAATCATGTTCGATCGAAGAAAAACTATATTCCATTTTGTTACGGTAATTGAACGTTAATGGAGAAGCAATGTATTCATCAAAAATTTCGTCGATGTTCTTAACGTTTGCGATTTTAAGAAAAAGATCAAGTGTTGAAGTTAGTTTGTACTCTTTTTGAATCTCAATAGGAACAAACAAATATGGTGCACCAGAAATTTCTTGGTATGGAAGTTGAACTTCTTGTGGAGAACGTTTTAGAATTTGTAATAATTTACATTCTACGTATTTCTTACGTTTCTTTTCAATTCTTGCCTCTACTAACTGACCTGGAAACGTATTCTCTACAAAAAATACCAAATCTCCATTTTCAGTTGCAACTTTAGCGATTCCTTTTCCACCAAACGCAAAAGCAGAAATTTCTAATTCTATTACTTGTCCTCTACCGTACATCTACCTTCTTATTAAATCATTCCACGAATAACTCCTTTATCAGAAGCTACAATAAAGTCAATGATTTCATCACGGTATTTGGACGCAGGCATTGTTTCTTTTACACATTCAATACCCTTAGAGATATTGTTGTTTTGAACATAAATAATACGGTAAACATCTTCAATTTCACGTACTTCAGCATCTGTCAACCCTCTTCTACGAAGTCCAACTGAATTCACTCCCGCAAAAGTCAACGGTTCTCTAGCTGCTTTTATAAATGGAGGAATATTTTTACGCACTAACGATGCGCCACCAATAAACGTATGAGCACCAATATGAACAAACTGTTGTACAGCAACTTTACCTTCAAGGATAGCCCAATCATCAATTAATACATGACCAGAAACACCAACATAGGAAGCTAAAATTACATTGTTTCCAATTTGACAATCGTGCGCAACGTGAACATAAGTCATTAATAAGCAATTCGAACCAATTCGTGTTGCAAGTTTATCTTTGGTTCCTCGGTGGATAGTTACACATTCTCTAATTTTAGTATTATCACCAATTTCTACAGTGGTATATTCACCTTCAAATTTTAAATCTTGTGGAATCACACCAATAACAGCACCTGGAAAAATTTCACAATTTTTACCGATACGTGTCCCTGGGTAGATCGTAACATTTGGATGTATACGCGTACCATCGCCAATAATCACATCTTCAAAAATTGTTGAAAATGAATCAACAACTACATTTTCTCCCAATTTAGATTCAGGTGATACGCTGGATAATGGACTAATCATACTTACTCTTTTTCTTTTATTACTTGTGCCAACATCGTTGCTTCAGACGCTATTTGTCCATTCACATACGATGTTCCTTTCATATTTACTAAACCACGACGAATAGGTGAAGTCAGTACCATTTCAATTACAAGTGTATCTCCTGGCATTACTTTACGTTTGAATTTACATTCGTCAATTTTCAAAAAATAGGTTGAATATTTTTCTGGTTCATCGACTTGGTTTAGTGCGAAGATCCCTCCTACTTGTGCCATTGCTTCAATTTGAAGTACCCCTGGCATTACAGGATTCCCAGGGAAGTGTCCTTGAAAAAATGGTTCATTCATTGTCACATTTTTTACACCGACTACATTTTCAGGTCCCATTTCAATCACCTTATCTACTAATAAGAAAGGATATCTATGTGGTAACATTTTTTCAATCGCATTGATATCAAAAAGTGGTTCTTTTGCCAAATCAAATTTACGACCTTCTGCCGCTTGTTTTTTAATTTGTTCTTTCAATACTTTCGCAAAACGAACATTACCATAATGACCTGGTCTTGCTGCTAGTATATGAGCTTTAATAGGTTTACCAACCAAGGCTAAATCACCAACGATATCCAATAATTTATGTCTAGCAGGTTCGTTTTCAACGCGTAGTTTAGAACTATTTAATACTCCAATACCATTGTATTGAATTTTCAAACTTTCTTTTCCTAATAATTTCGCTAAACGATCCAAATCTTCTTGTTTAACATCTTCTTTATCAACCAAAACAATGGCGTTATCTAGATCGCCTCCTTTAATAAGGTTATTTTGAGCTAAGACTTCTAATTCACGCAAAAACACGAATGTTCTGCAATGTGCAATTTCTGTTCTAAATTGACTTAAATTATAAATATTTGCATGTTGTGTTCCTAACAACGGTGATTTATAATCCACCATTACGGTCAAACGGTATTCTTTATCCGGAATTGCTAAAAATTCAATTCCTTTTTCAAGGTCTTCCCATGGAATATTTTCAGTCAATTCAAAGTAATCACGTACTGCATCTTGTTCCTCGTAGCCAGTCAATTCAATAGCTTCTACAAACAAAAGTGAACTTCCATCCATGATTGGAATCTCAGGTGCATCTACTTTAATTAAAGCATTATCTACTTGCATACCATATAAAGCCGCCAAGATATGTTCAGTTGTATAAACACGTGCACCATTTGCTTCAAGGGTTGTTCCTCTATCTGTAGCAACCACTAAATCCGCATCCGCTTTTATGATTGGTTGACCTTCTAAATCTGTCCTTTGGAATTTGTATCCATGATTTGCAGGTGCAGGACAAACTTCAAGTGTAACTAATTGTCCTGTATGAAGTCCTACTCCTTTAAATTGGATAGCACTTTTAAGAGTTCTTTGTTTTTCAGCCATTCGACTAATCTTTACTTAAATTTTTTATTTTCGCTTCTAATTCTTGTAATTTCTGTAGGATGAAAGGTAATTTTCGGAAACCAAAATAGGATTTCTTAAAATCTTCGATTGGAATTGCAGGAGTACCCATTAAAATACTTTCTTTTCTAACGGTATTTGGAACACCAGATTGAGAAACAATTTTTGTCCCATCAGCGATTGTTAAATGTCCCGAGATACCAGCTTGACCACCAACCATCACATTTCGTCCAATTTTAGCAGAACCAGCCACACCTACTTGTGCAGCAAGCGCTGTATTCTCACCTAATTCTACATTATGAGCAACTTGCACTAAATTATCTAATTTCACTCCTTTACGTAAAATTGTTGAACCCATCGTTGCTCTATCAATGGTTGAGTTTGCGCCAATTTCCACATTATCTTCTACGATAACATTTCCAATTTGAGGCACTTTTTTAAACACACCGTTTTCGTCTGGAGCGAATCCGAATCCATCTGAACCTATAACAGCACCAGAATGAATAATACAATTTTGTCCAACAACACAATCTAAATAAATAGAAGCACCTGAATAAATTGTTGTGTTATCACCTATTGTTACATTATCTCCAATGTAAACATTTGGATAAATCTTCACATTATCACCAATAATGGTGTTCTTTCCGATATAAGCAAAAGCACCAACGTAAATTTCTTTTCCAATTTTGGCACTTTCAGAAATGAAACTTGGTTGCTCAATTTCTGGCTCTTTATTTCTCATTTGATCGTAAAACTCTAATAATTGAGCAAAACATGCATAGGCATCTTCTACTTTGATTAAAGTTAAACTCTCTGGTAATGGTTTACTTGGAGTGAAAGTAGTATTCACAATACAAATAGATGAACCTGTAGAATAGATATGCTCTTCGTACTTTGTATTTGCTAAAAAAGAAAGTTTTCCTTCGGATCCTTCTTCTATTTTTGCTAAGCCATTTACTTTTACTTGTGAATCACCAATGATTTCACCAAGTATAATGCCAGCTATTTGTTCTGCAGAAAATTCCATATTACAAAATTAAAAAAAGATAAAGAGGGGATTAAGCTTCCATTATTGAATTATCAACAAGAGAATTTTCATTAAATCAACGACAATCTATTGATTTTTTCAAATCCAATCGAATAATATCTATGCGATCTTTATACCACAATGTATTTGCACCAATTTCTATACCTTGTTGATTTTTAAACACTAAGTAATGTGTTTTTGGATTTGCTAACAATCTTGATTTGGAAAAATCCAATTTTCCACTCTTTTTAATTGCAGAATAAAACAACTTATCTTGAAGCATTCCCAATGCATCTTGTTGACAAGTCAAACGCTTATTTGTATCCACAAAGACTAAATCTTGTTCTTTAGGAAAGAAAAGTAATTTCCCTATTCCTTCAGAAGATAAATTTACTTTCATAACATCTTTGTTTGCGTTTAGGATTTCTGCAACGTAACTATCTTTTGGCAAAGCAAAATAAACGGATTTTCCATCTTTCGAAAAATGATAAATTTTAGGATTTGAATGCGTGCTACTTTTATCAAAATTTACTTTTGCATCTGAAATAAACTCTGCTAAGTTTTGTTGATTCAATCCTAATTTTTCAATGGACTTTAAGTTTTTCTCTGAGACTACTACTACCCTATCAATCACCGAACCTTTGACGCGATTTGCCGGCAACCAACTACACCCTCTTGCTCCAAAGAAGAAAATTACAATAATTAAACTGGGAATAAAACCAAAGGAAAAATATTTAAGTCTGCGAAGAAAAGTATTCATGTATATATATTTAATTAATGATGTAAAGTTACGAATTCAACTACATACACATATATTTTTTTTGACAAACCTTGTGCAATAAAAGATTATTATTAATATTGCATCACAGAAACAAATTTCGTTGTTTCTTTTTCAATCCAAAACAACTAAAAATCACCATTATCTTATTCACTCGTTCAATCTATGGATATTAAAGATTTAGAAGGTAAAAAACTTTCTGACCTACGTGTTATTGCACTTGCTGCAGGTCTTGAAAAAGCAGAAACTTTAAAAAAATCAGAAATTATTAGTCAATTAAGTAAGCTTTCTGGCGGTACCGAAACAACAGAGGAAGTTAAACTGAAACCAACTCAGAAAGCCAAAGCACCAATAAAAAAAGTTCCTACACCTGCTGCTGAAGATTTATTTACTCCAGAAGTTACAACTGCTCCTACAGAGAACACGAGTGAAGAAGTAAAACCGATTCTTCGTAAAAAAACATACTTAAAAGAAAAACCACGCACACAAGAAGTTGTTTCGGAAGTTAACCAAGAAGCAACAGTTAATTCAACAGAAAATGCGGCACCGGAAGTTGTACAACCCGTTAGAAACAAACCAAACCCACATAGGGATCGTGTAAAACCAAGAGTTGAAGGTGATGTTCAAGCTGAAGTTAGAACAGAAAACAACAATCCAAATCCACGACCACAACATAAACACCCGAACCCAAATCAAAACAGACCAGTTCAGGGAGATCAAAATAATCGCCAAAATCCAAATCAGGGAGAGAACAACAACCCTAATCGCAACCGTCCAAATCCAAACCAACGTCCTGCAGAACCAGCAATTTCTAAAGAAGAAGAAATTCGTTATGATTTAGCAGGAATTGTTAGTGCTGAAGGAGTATTGGAAGTGATTCAAGAAGGTTTTGGATTTTTACGTTCATCGGATTATAATTACTTACCATCTCCAGATGATGTTTACGTATCTCAAAGTCAAATTAAACTTTATGGTTTAAAAACGGGAGATACGGTATTAGGAACAATTCGTCCTCCAAAAGAAGGTGAAAAATTCTTCCCACTAGTAAAAGTAGATTCTATCAATGGTAGACACCCATCGTACATTCGCGACCGTGTGCCTTTCCAATATTTAACGCCATTATTTCCAAACGAGAAATTTATTCTTACAGGACATAAAGACGAAAGCATGTCGACACGTATCATGGACTTATTTGCTCCTATTGGTAAAGGTCAACGAGGTATGATTGTAGCTCAACCAAAAACGGGTAAAACCATGTTATTGAAAGATGTTGCGAATGCGATTGCTGCAAATCACCCAGAAGTTTACTTAATTGTATTATTGATTGATGAGCGTCCGGAAGAGGTTACAGATATGGCACGTAGCGTAAAAGCAGAAGTTATTGCTTCTACGTTTGACGAACCAGCTGAGCGTCATGTGAAAGTTGCGAACATTGTACTAGAGAAAGCAAAACGTATGGTTGAATGTGGTCACGATGTTGTGATTTTATTAGATTCTATTACGCGTTTAGCGCGTGCTTACAATACCGTTTCACCTGCATCCGGAAAAGTGCTTTCTGGAGGTGTGGATGCAAATGCATTACATAAACCTAAACGTTTCTTTGGAGCTGCTCGTAAAATTGAAAACGGAGGTTCCCTTTCCATCTTAGCGACTGCCTTGACAGAGACTGGATCTAAAATGGATGAGGTTATATTTGAAGAATTTAAAGGTACGGGTAATATGGAGTTGCAATTAGATCGTAAAATAGCGAACCGTCGTATCTTCCCTGCGATTGATATTATTTCATCAAGTACACGTCGTGATGATTTATTGGTTAAGAAAGAAGTATTACAACGCGTACATGTATTGAGAAGACACATTGCAGATATGAATCCTGTGGAAGCGATGGAATTCTTAAAAGGACAAATGGATCATACCTTGTCTAATGAAGAGTTTTTAGCTTCAATGAATAGATAATCGTATGAAAAAGACAATCAAAATTGGGTTACTATTTGCAGCGGTTTGGATGCTGATTAAATTAGCATTTCATTCAACTCTTCCAACTGAGTCAACTTTAAAAATTTCGGTATTCATCAATATTTTACTTTTATTGACTGCAATTGCCGTAGGATTGTTTTACCACAAAAAAGAAGAAGGTTTTACTGAAGGAAATACGTTAAGCGATATCAAGGCAGCCATGACTTCAGGTATCCCCTACACTATTTTGGTTTCTATCTTTATCTATTTGTATTACAACAATATCAATCCAGACTTCAATAAACTTCAAATTTCTGAAGCGAAGAAAACAATCGAATTGTCGTTAAATAATCCGGTAGAATTAGCCAAAATAAAAACGCAAAACGAAGCATTTGAGGTAATGACGAAAGAAAAGATGTATAAGGAATTGGTGAAAGGTCCTGAGAATTTTTATAAAGCTAGTTCTACTGCGTTGATTTCGTTATTGTCGTTGATGATGTTGTCGACGGTTTATTCGATATTGGTGACGGTAGTGTACCGTAAGGTATTGGTTAGGAAGATATAAGTGAAATAAAAATTGCTTTTTCTTCGTTCAACTTCAAAATTCTTATTTTCATTTACTAGAGTAAACTCAAACAAGAATTTTTTGTTTGCCTCAAAAAATCTAATTTTTATTCCACTTATACAATTATCAAAACGTGTAAAATTTGAAAGTTTTGATAATTTAAATCATAAAACACTGGTTTACAAGAATAAAAAATTATTTTGTTTTTCGATTTTTAAGTATTTCAATTTTAGTAATACCATGAATAACATCACATTGTGTTTTGTATGTTATTCTTACTTTTTGACCATTACGACAAATAAGACCTCCATAAACGCATGAGTTATTATAAAATCCTGTTGGAGCAAAATCAGAATAAGCGAACGATACAGAATCCACCCAAAAAATCTCGTTAGATCCGTGACCTTCTTTGTTCATAGGGGAATAATTTGATACATATCCTTCAACAACTCGCTCCTCACTCCATTTCTGCAAACAACCTAAATCATTTGTATTTGAACAAGAGTTAAAAGAATAAAGAAGAAAAAATAAAACAATGAATTTCATTCGATCAAATTATTAATCGGTTAAATACAATTTATAACTTATAAATCATAATTCATAATTCATAATCTCTACGCTTCCCCTGCAAACAAGAATTTATTCGGGCTAACAATTCCTGTTTTCACAGCATACATGACAATTCCAGCAGTATTTTTCACCCCTAATTTTGCCATAATGTTTTTGCGGTGCGTATTGATAGTATGCGTGCTTAAGAATAAAATCTCTGCAATTTGTGTATTTGTTTGTCCTTCAGCAATGAATTTAATGATTTCGTTTTCACGCTCGGACAACAAGACAGGTTCGCATGAAAACGACTCAAAGTCGATGTCTTCAACATTAATATTCGCGCGTTGAATGGTTTCTAAAATTTGTCCACAGAAAAACTTATTTCCACGTTCTGTTTCTTTGATTGAGTTTACAATTTCAGAAATATCACAATCTTTCTTCACGTAACTTTGTACACCGCAGCGCAAAGCATCGACTAATGTTTGCGCACTTTGTTCAGGTGTAATTGCTACAAATTTAATTTTTGGAAATTTTTGTAGTACGTTAGGAATAATGTCGATGGTAAATCCTGGAGAGGTATAATCAATTAAGATAATATCCGCACCAAAGTTTTGGATTTCACTTAATAATTCTTCGCTATCTTTTGCTTCTCCAACAATTTCAAGTGTTTTATCCGAGTTTAAAATCGTTCTGATTCCAACTCGAATTAACTCGTTACTATCTGCTATAATTACCTTCATTATTTAGAATGATTATAAGTAAGGCAAATATAGGGAGTCAATTTGGATAAAACTATGACCTAGGTTGTTTTTTAAAGAAAAAATAAGGTAATATTCAATTTTAGGTTAGCAATGTAGATATAACATTTTAATTATTTTTGTGTTATGTCTTTACTTCAACAAATTCAACAAATAGCCAAAATATCAAAAGAAGCCCTCGACTTCATCGAAACGCATATCGAAAATGTGGAGGTTAAGAAAGGAACCCTATTATTACGAAACGGGAAAGTTTGTTCGAATTTTTATTTTGTAACCAAAGGAATGTTGCGCAGTTATTATTTTTCCGATTCAAAAGAGGTAACCAATTGGTTTGCTTTGGAAAATGATTTTGCGACTTCCATCTTTTCGTTTCTGAGTGGAAAAGCCGGATATGAAAACATTGAAGCATTAGAAGACACAACGATCGAAATGTTATCCAGTAATACTTTACAAGAATTGTATCTAAAATTTCCAGAAACTGAGCGTGCAGGGAGGTTAATCATGGAGAATTATTATATCCAATTGGAAGAGCGGTTAATCAATATACAGTTCAAATCGGCTAAAGATCGTTATGAATTACTAATGAAGAAATATCCGGAAATTATTTTACGTGCACCTTTGGGGGCGATTGCTTCGTATTTAGGGATTACGCAAGAGACACTAAGTAGAATACGAGGAAGTAAATGAGTGACGAGTGAAGAGTTACGAGTGACGCTTGGAAAGCTTTTAAGGAGGATAGAAAGATTATTACCACAGAGAAATGGAGAGATTTTTTTGACGATTGGGCGTTTTTGAGGGCTAGGAGTTTTTTTGACTTTATCAAAAATGGTAGAGGTTACTTTTTGATTTATGTCAAAATTATAAACCTAAATTATTGTCAATTTTATGAGATGAAAGTTTATGCCATTTTACTATTTATTACGATTGAAACATTTGGATTATGTCAAAAAGAGTTTTTCAAGGATAGAAGTATTGATATTGAATTTGGTGTTAATATTGGGGCTAAAAATACATCTATTGAAATTGGATTTAATCTATTTAAAGAATTTACGGAATTAAGTGGACATCTCTATTCTTCCGACGCGTTATTATTATCCTCAGAACTAATCTATTTGAATAATAATTTAGTTCTTATACCCAAAATATCTTATTCATACAATATGATTTTTTTGAATTTTTCAGGAAGTCTTGTAAATTATAATTATAATAAATTAAATGAATTCTATTTTAGACCGGCAATAGGAATTACATTATTTGGTTATGCTGATATAGTTTATGGTTATAATATTCCTATACATCATAGTTTAGAATTTGTGAATACACATACGATTACTTTAAGAGGTAGACTTTTTGGTATATTTAAAAATCGAGTTTTTTGACACGTAGATTTCAAAGTGGGATTTTTACTACTGAGCGTTTTTTTTTGAGGGCACGGAGTTTTTTTGACTGTATCAAAAATGGTAGAGGTTACTTTTTGATTTATGTCAAATGTTTACAATAAATAAACATTCAACTTTGTAGAAATTAAAAAAATAAAAGATGAAATTATTTTTTGTATTCTTATTACTCGTAATACATTCAATCTTATTTGGGCAAAAAGATTTTTTCAAGGATCGAAAAGCTGATTTAGAATTAGGAATTAATGTGGGTTCTCGAAAACCAACTTTTGAGATTGGCTTAAATTTATTTAAATTATTTGATCGAGGGATGGTATCAAACAGTTTACTATTATCTAGTGAATTCAATTATTCTAATTCCAATTTATTAATTGCTCCAAAATTGACTTATTCGAAAAGTTATCTCATTCTTAATTTTTCAGGTAGTATTATTTACTATAATTATAATCATTCTAACGGTTTGTTTTTCAGACCAAATTTTGGATTCACCTACTGTGGATGGTTGGATTTAGTATATGGTTATAATATCCCTTTAGAGCATAAATTAGAGTTTGTTAATACCCATACAATTACCTTACGTGGTAGGCTTTTTGGTATACTTAAAGATGATATTTTTTAACACTTATGGCTCAGAGGAATTAGTAACAATACTACATTTTTTTGAGGGAACGGAGTTTTTTGATTGCTTCAAAAA
The DNA here is from genome assembly GCA_947455515.1 of Flavobacteriia bacterium. Lineage (GTDB taxonomy): Bacteria > Bacteroidota > Bacteroidia > Flavobacteriales_D > Crocinitomicaceae > CANHVK01. Next base: position 9,592 of record CANGOF010000030.1, on the reverse strand, counting down.
AGAATAAGTTAAAATTTACTTTTTGATTTATATCAAAAATAAATTGATTTAGTTTGGTAATCTTTGTAACATCTAAAACTAATCTATGTTAAAATTTCAACCTAATACTCAGTATCTACTAATACTACTTCTTGGTTTTACAACACCATTAATGACTTTATTTGTCCCACAAGGTTCTGGTGGTATTTCACTTATATTAGTTCTTTCTATTCCATTTTTTATAATCCTTTCACTGTTATTTATTTTAATTCAGTATCTAATGATTAAATATAACAAACCCAAAAAATTGATTCATATTAATTTTATTATTTCTTGTTTTATTCTAATTCTTACAGCAATCGGAGTTTATCCATACTAAATCTATACTTTATGCAAAAACTTTCCGTTACCTTGATATTAATATTGTTAATTCAATATTCTATAGCACAATCAATAGCTGACACCAATTTAATTAAACAGCATTTAACTGCTATTACGAAAACAAGTAAACCACGTAATTACAATAACATCACCACCTTAAATCAAGTTGCAGAATACATACGTTTAGAATTTGCAAAGTATGCCGACACCACCTATTTTCAGACTTTTTTGGCTGAAAACAATGTGGAATATAAAAATGTAGTTTGCTCGTTTGGCCCTAAAAACGCGAAAACGATTGTGATGGGGGCGCATTATGATGTTTGTGGAAATCAGGAAGGTGCTGACGATAATGCAAGTGGCGTGGTTGGTATTTTGGAATTAGCTCGTTTGTTACAGGGAAAGAAATTAAATTACCGGGTAGAATTAGTCGCATATACCCTTGAAGAACCTCCCTATTTTAGAAGTGAATATATGGGGAGTTATATTCACGCGCAATCGCTACGAAAAAATAACGTGGATGTTTTTGGAATGGTCAGTGTGGAAATGATTGGTTACTATGACGAAAACAAACATTCTCAGCACTACCCCCTATCCTTTTTGTCTGTCTTTTATGGAAATAAAGGGAATTATATCACCTTAGTAAATAAACTAGGAAAAGGGAAATTCGCTCGAAAATTCACCAATTCATTCAAACATAAAGCTTCGATACGTACCAAACGATTTTTTGGACCTAAAGCATTGACGGGAATTGATTTTTCTGACCATTTAAATTACTGGAATTTAGGATACAGTGCATTGATGTTAACCGATACCTCCTTTTATCGAAACAACAATTACCACGAAAAAACGGACACAATGGAAACATTGAATATCCCTGCAATGGCAGAAGTAATAAATACCATGTTACACACGTTGGTTGTTATGTGATTCCAAAAATTAATTACTTTTATCAAAACAATTAGAAATGAGTACGATAGCAGAGCAAATTGAAGCGTTAAAAAAACAAATCAATGACTTACAACTTCGACATAAATTATTTGAACGCGAATACGATGTCATTTGGAAAAGTATTTACGAATTGGAAGCGTTAGAATTAAAAAATAAAGCGGAAGAAACATTAAATGCACAACAACAAATTGAAGAACCAGTAATTCCAGCTCAAAAAGAGGAAATTATTGAAAAAGAAAACGTTGAAAAAGAAAACGTTGAATCCAGCAAAACTGCAATGGATTACAGTTCTACTGAAAAAATAATAACACCTCATTATCAAACCAACCAAGCAAAATCGTATCGTGTAGAAGACAAAGCACAAACTTCAAACATACAAAAGGATTTAGAAAAGTTTATCGGTGAAAATATCATCAGTAAAATTGGTATTATCATTACGATACTTGGTGTTACTATAGGAGCAAAATATTCGATCGAACATCAATTAATCAGTCCGTTAACGCGCATTATTATTGGATACTTTTTAGGAACAGGTTTATTGGTTTTTGGAATCTATTTAAAAAAGAAATACGAAAATTTTTCTGCAGTATTGGTAAGTGGAGCAATAGCAATTAATTACTTTTTAACCTATGCAGCATTCTCCTTCTACCATCTCATTCCTAAAGAATTTGCTTTTCTATTGATGTTTGTCCTTACGGTATTTACTGTAGTAGCATCCATCAAATATAATCAGCAAATCATTGCACATATTGGTTTTGTAGGAGCATATGCGGTTCCATTCCTGTTAAGCGATGGGAAAGGTGAGGTTTTATATCTATTTGTTTACATGACGATTATAAATTCTGGAATTCTTGCCTTGGCATATAAAAAATACTGGAAGTCGCTTTATTTTTCATCCTATGCATTTACCTGGTTAACGTTTATAGTTTGGTTGATTAATAGCTATGATAGTGAGCAAAACTTCGGTTTAGCCTTGACATTTCTAAGTGTATTCTTTTTGATGTTTTATGGTATTAGTATCCTATACAAATTGGTACGTAAAGAACAATTTGGATCCTCCGATGTTTGGATGATTCTATCTAACTCCTTTTTATTCTTTGGTTTAGGTTACTTTATTTTATCTTCTAATCCAATTACAAATGAGAATTTTCTCGGTTTGTTTGCTTTGTTAAACGCAATCATCCATGTAACGTTTGCGCTTTACGTGCACAAAAAACAATTAGTTGACCGAAATCTATTCTATTTGATTCTCGCTTTGGTATTTACTTTTTTAACAATTTCAATTCCTATCCAATTAGACGGTCACTGGGTAACCTTACTTTGGTTAGTCGAAGGGTTAGCATTATTCTGGATAGGTCGTGTTAAAGAGATAAAGATTTACGAGCAGATTTCTTACCCTATTACCATTTTAGCCTGTCTCAGTATTATTGAAGATTGGAAAATAGGATATTCCCTTTATTTCAATGATTCTGCAGTACAAACAAGTTTCCTAAATCCATATTTTATGACTTCTTGTATTGCAATCCTTTGTTTCTATTTGTTTACAAAGATTCATACGAAATACAAAATTAACCCCACTTATTCTTCAGTAACAGACATTCAAAACGCATTAACCTATCTGTACCCGTTTTTGTTTTTGGCATTCTGTTACACTTCCATTTTCTTAGAAATCATCGCCTATTGGGATTTAAAATGGATACATTCTGTAACCTTAGTAAAACAAACTGGTTCAAAATTTAGTATTTACAATCCTGATTTAAAACTATTTAAAGATGTTTGGTTGATGAATTACTCTTTGTTTTTTGTAATCCTTTTAAACGTACTAAATTGGTTGAAAATCAAACAAAAAAACCTTGGTTATCCGTTAACTTTTCTCTCTTATATCGTTTTATTTCTTTTTTTAACTTTTGGATTATACTCATTAGGAGAATTGGTTTTCAGTTATATCTTCGAAAAGCAAACTGTTTATTTTCCTAATTCTTTTTACAAAGTGTGGGTGCGCTATATCTCTTATGGATTTGTGGCTACGCTCCTATTTGCAATGTATAAAAACTTAAAAAACAATTTAGTAGAAATGAAAGACATCCATTTATTCAAAGTTTTTGAAATTGGTTTAGCAACAACAATCCTTTGGTTAATCAGTAGTGAATTAGTCATTTGGATGGATATGACTCATTTTTCTTCTTCTTTTAAATTGGTACTAAGTATTTTATGGGGAGTATATGCATTGATCCTTATTTCTATTGGGATCGCGAAGAACAAGCAAAATTTACGCATTGGAGCGATGGTGTTATTTGCATTTACCCTACTCAAACTTTTCTTTTACGACATCGCCCATTTGGATACAATTTCTAAGACTATCGTCTTTGTTTCTCTTGGTATTTTACTTTTGATTATTTCGTTCCTTTACAACAAATTCAAGCATTTAATTAGTAATAATGAAGAATAAATTTTTACTCGTTTTTGTACTTTGGTTTTCCTATACAACCAATGCTCAGTTAAACCAATTTAAGTATAAACGACCGATTAACGGAGTGATCGATACTTGGCATCGAATCCCCGTTCCAAATGCACTTTTCGGTAAGATAAATACTGACTTTTCTGACTTACGAATAATTAGTATAACAAAGTCAAAGGATACGATAGAAGTCCCTTATTTTGTTGAGGAGAATAACGATTTGGATGATGAATTTGAGACCAAAAGTTTCAACCTATTAAACAATTCAAGCACGAAGGATGGTCATTATTTTACGTTTGAGATTCCTACTATTGCAACGATCAATCAAATAGTTTTAAATTTCAATAATCCCAATTACGATTGGAACATACAATTGGAAGGAAGTAACGACCAACGTTCTTGGTTTACAATAACGAAAGCGTATCGCATCGTAGGCATTGCAAATGAACATGTGGATTTTAACTATGGTTCGATCGATTTTCCTAATTCCAACTACCAATATTATCGCTTATTCATTCCGAATAATGGGAGTACACCTGAATTAGCAAGTGCTTCGACCAATTTTCAAAATTTGAATAAACAGGAGGAACATTTTAAGGAAATCAAACCAATCACTTATACCGTTAAAAAAGAAAATAAGCAGACTCATCTTTTTATTGAACTACCTTATCTATGCCCTGTCAATCAAATCGCTTTGAAAATTGCTACCAAACAAGATTATTACCGACCAATCCAATTCTTTTTTCAAACAGATAGTACAGTAGCTGAAACCGGAGTTATTTATAATTATACCGAACCAATTCAAGATATTTTATTTTCTAAAAACAAACCTATTTATACTTTCCCTACCACTTTTACAAAAGAGATCCATATTGCTATCGACAATGAGGACAATAGTCCTTTAAGCATTGAAGGAGTTACTATTTCTGGTAGAACGTATGCTTTGGTAGCTCGTTTTGATCAGAAAGGAGAACATTTTTTAGTTTACGGAAATTCAGAAACAGAGAATCCACATTACGACATTGTAAATTTCAAAGAGTCAATACCTGTCGACCTTAAAAAATGCTCCTTAGGTTCGGAGGAAACCTTGAAAATGGAAAATCCAAAACATGATAATTCCCTTTTTTCAGGTACATGGTTATGGGGAATCATGTTGACAATTATAGGGATCGTTGGTTTTGTGACCTATCGAATGTTGAGACATGAGTGACCCTTCGAAAGGCTCAGAATTAACTGAGTGACGAGTGACGAAAGGTTTTATTAGCGCAAAGAAATAGGGAGATTTTTTGGAAGTTCTATCGTTTTTGAGGGCGCAGAGTTTTTTTTGACTGCGTTAAAAATGGGACAATGTTAAAATTCGCCAAAATTGAAAAGTAATCTAACATTTTGTACAAAATAAGTAAAGAAATCCTTTAACTTTATTTATTATGAAAACAAAAAACTATGTACTTTTATTGCTGTTAACCTTAAGTGTTTTCAGTTTTAATGCTTGTTCGCAGCCAAACAACAAAAAGTTTAAAATCAACGACTCGATTATGAAAAAAGAATTGAATGCAGAAGAGAAAAGAGTAATCCTTAACAAAGGTACAGAAGCTCCATTTATCGGAGAATATACAGACAATTTTGAAGAAGGAGTATATACCTGTAAACAATGTGGAAGTGAACTGTATACCTCTTCCAGTAAATTTCATTCTGGTTGCGGATGGCCAAGTTTTGATCAAGAAATTCCAGGCAGAGTAAAAAAAGTATTGGACGCCGATGGTCGTAGAACAGAAATTGTTTGTGCCAAATGTGATGGCCATTTAGGACATGTATTTTATGGAGAAGGTTTCACACAAAAAGACACCCGTCATTGCGTTAACTCTATTTCGATGGTTTTCATAAAAAAAGAAGATGTAAAAAAAGCAGAAACAAAAACCGAAGTAGCCATATTTGCTGGAGGTTGTTTTTGGGGAGTAGAATATTATTTTCAAAATGCGCCTGGTGTACTTAAAACACAAGTTGGTTACATAGGAGGACATAAAGCGAATCCTACGTATAAAGAAGTCTGTGCACATACAACTGGTCACGTAGAAGCTATGGAAGTAACTTTTGATCCTACTAAAACAAATTACGAAACGTTAGCGAAATTATTCTTTGAAATTCATGACCCTACGCAGCTTAATGGTCAAGGAGGTGACATAGGTGAGCAGTATTTATCGGAGATTTTTTACACTACCGAGACACAAAAAGAAATTGCAGAAAAGTTAATTCAAATATTGGAGAAGAAAGGATATAAAGTAGCTACGAAATTAAGAGAGGCTACGAAATTTTGGTCTGCAGAAAACTACCACCAACAGTATTATGAAAAAACTGGAGGTACACCCTATTGTCATTCAAGAACGATACGATTTTAGTAGTGGAAATTTAAGGCTTTCTTGAAGCCAACAATACATGTAAAATTTATTTGGCTGAAAGAGGTTGTATTTTGTGCAGTTACATTATTTGGTAATCCAACTAAAGAATAATTGAAACCTGCATCACCATATAGTACTCCCCTAAAAAATGCATATTGAATCCCCGCATTCCCTCCAATTGCAAATCCTAAAATATTTCCTTTGGAAGGGATTGTAGATGGTAAATGATACAACGAAGTATTATAATTAGATAAATTTATCCCAACGGTATTGTACGAAATTGTTATATGTTCTGCTAAATAAAAACCTAAACCATATTCTAAATCAGCTGCAAAATAATTTCTACGACCTAATTCAAGAGTGTTGTATCTGTAAGTAAGATTTCCAAGAATTGCGGTATCCGATAAATTTGTACTTGAAGTCATTGGAAATAATTGGTCTTGCTCGTTTTTATTCAAAGAAATGGATAAATTGGCATATATCGATTGAGTATCGTCGATTTTCTCTCCCATTACAGTGAATCCTAAGTAGGGACTTTTTACTGTAAAACCTTTAAGAAGATTTACACCTCCACCAAAATATAATTGACCAAAGGAAATACTGGTACATACACTAAGCAGGATAGATAAAGCGAAACGTTTTACAGAAAAAGAAAGTGTATTTTTCATCTAACTTAACATTGATATTTTTTCGAAATTAAGCATTTTCCATAAAGCTTTAGTATGTTTGTTTAAAATTATCTAATTCATGGCTATTTTCTCATTTAACGGATTTATTCCTGTCATAAAAAAGTCCAGTTACATCCACCCACAAGCTACGATTATTGGCAATGTAATCATCGGTGAAAATGTATATGTAGGTCCACACGCAACCATACGTGGTGATTGGGGTAAAATTATTTTAGAAGACGGTTGTAACATCCAAGAGAGCTGTACGATTCATATGTTTCCTGGGACTACTACCCTATTAAAAAAAGGGGCACATATTGGTCATGGAGCGATTGTACACGGTGGAACGATTGGAGAAAATTGTTTAATCGGTATGAATGCAGTTGTGATGGACGATGTAGTCATTGAAGATGGTTGCATAATCGGTGCTTTATCATTTATACCAGCAAGAACGATCATTCCGACACGCAGTTTAGTCGTTGGCAATCCAGGTAAAATTATCAAACAAGTTTCCGATGACATGTTAGCTTGGAAAACAAAAGGAACGCAATTATACCAAGCATTACCAAGTGAGTGTTATGAAACATTGGTGGAATGTGAGCCTTTGGAAATTGAAGAAGAAAACAGACCGGCACAAGAAAAAATGTTTGAAACCTGGAACAAATTATCCTAATTGATACTTAGAGATAAAAAAACAACGAAATGAAACATACAAATATTCTACTTATAGGAGCAGGAAATGTAGCTACCAATATTGCGGTATCGTTTCATTCCATTGGTATTCGAATTGTAGGTATTTACAGCAAAACGATAGAAACCAGCAATGCATTAGCTTCACTTGTTGAAAGTAGAGTTATTGAAAACCTGAACGAATTACCTGAACACGATTTCATAATTGTTTGCGTACCTGATGATATCATATCTTCCGTTATTTCACAATTACCAATAGACGCAAAGATTGCTTATACATCGGGTACTGTTTCTTTACAATCTCTTCCAAACTACCCCAATTTAGGTGTTTTCTATCCATTACAAACTTTTACGAAAGAGAAAATGATAGACTTAAAAACTGTTCCATTTTTTATTGAAGCAAATAATAGTCACTTTGAAAAAGAGTTATTTGAATTAGCGTTACATCTTGGTAAACAAGCTACTACAACCAATTCAGAGCAACGCAAACAACTACATATAGCTGCCGTTTTTGTAAACAATTTCACCAACCATTTGGCCTATATTGCAAAGGAACATTTAGAAAAAAACGATTTAAACTGGGAAAATTTACTTCCTTTGTTAGAAGAAACTTTGAATAAAATAAAAGATTCCAACCCAAAAGAAATTCAAACGGGTCCCGCGAGACGTAATGATTTAGGTGTATTAAAAACACATCTAAACGAACTTACAGGAGATCCGGAAACTATATATAAAGCTATTACAGATAGTATAATTCACACCTACCATGCTTAGTTACAAAGAAAAATTACCAGCAATTACGACCATTATTTTAGATATTGATGGCGTTTTAACCAACGGAGAAGTTTTTGTATTAAAAAATGAATTTGTTCGAGCAATTAATACAAAAGATGCCTATGCGATACAATATGCAAAACGTGTAGGTATAAATGTGCTTATTATTACTGGAGGCGAATCCCAAGATTTAAAAAAAGCATTAGAAGACATAGGTGTTACGGAAGTGTATCTTCGTTCTGCGAACAAAATTGAAGTCTATAATTCTGCAAAAGAAAAATACCATTTCAGGGATGAACAGGCATTGTATATGGGTGATGACATACCGGATTATCCAGTATTAAAGGTTGTTGGAGTTGCGACTTGTCCGCAAGATGCTGCTGTAGAAGTTAAACAAATTTCCCATTATCAATCTTCAATTAAAGGAGGACAGGGTTGCGTTAGGGATATTATCGAGCAAACCTTACGATCACAGGGTAAGTGGTTTCAAGAAAATGCATTTCACTGGTAAATTATAATTTCCAGCTTTTTTGTAAGTCAATCCAAAACTGTGTATAGTTTTTCTGCATATTCGTCGACCAATCCACGATATTAGTAACGGATATTGGGGTTACAGATCGTAAGTATAAATTTGTAATTACTTGTTGCACGGACATTTTATTTTCTAATGCAAGCGTTTTAATTTGTTCATGTACATCCTCAAAAGAGGTTTTTTGTAAGGCTTTAGAATCAATAAATTTTTCAGTTATATTATTTTCAGCTTTCGAAGTGGAAATAATACCATCTGAATCCACCACAACGAGCGACAAAGGATCTTTATGGAAAAAATCTTCTTCATTTAAAACTGAGTTTTCCTGTTTGTTTTCAGTTTGTAAGAAACGTGTCAAATCATTTAGTGTCGTATTTTTCTTCGCCATGTAACTTGTTAGAATAAGGTTAAAATTTCTTTCGTAATAGCAAGATACTCTTTTTCTGCGAGAATAGTACTAGATTGTGTAAACATATTTTTGGCAGGAACGAAATTTTCTAAAATTATAGCATCTAATTGTTCCAGCATACCGTTGATCGTTTTTGTTCTTGTTGAACCATGAATTCGATTAGGAAGAATGGCAATTTTTAATTTTTTGTTTAATTCTTTAGCTGGCTTTAAATCTTCCACCGTTTGGTAAGTAACCAGTAAATCGTTTTGGGATAAACTTGTTGGAATTAGAACCAAATCACTGGACACACATATTTTTTTAATGCTAACGTCTGTCGTTTTCCCTGCTGTATCTAAAATGATAAAATCGAAGTTTTTC
>CANGOF010000029.1 GCA_947455515.1 Flavobacteriia bacterium | reverse complement strand
CTTTTATATCGTTAACGGACTCAAAACTTACTTTTTCTACGAACCAGGGAGAAGTTAAACCTAATCCAATCTCAAATATTTCAGCACTATTATTCATAGTACAAAGTTCGAAAAATATTAATTACCCACACTTATTCATATAGAGCCATAAATAAGGGTATGTTTCATTTAGTGGGGTTGAATATATTTTCCATTGGGATTAGAATTGACTTGCCAGGATAGACAGAATTAAAATCTTTCATAACACGTTTTGTCTTATTTGAAGAGAAGTTTTTAGAATGGAAAATAAAGTAGTTTAATCTCCCATGTTTTATTATTTTAAAATTTGGGTAGGAATTATGACAATATGTGATGTTGGTTTTGTGATTTTCAATTCTAGCTTGAAATATTACTAAACCGATTAATAATCCGCCAATTAAACTGAGGTACATCATTTTTTTTCTTTTGTAAATCAATGAAAATAAAAGAGAAAATATGGAAATATATAATAGTATAATCGTTGTTTTTGTAATGCTAAATCCATTTGCAATAGAAAAGGGTAGCTTACTAATAAATGAAACTATTTCAAGCATAAGGTACATTGTTTTTTGAAGTATCAATCCAATTAATGTATTTAACATAGGGACCCAGTAAAATGAAAATAATAGTAAGCCTAAAAGTAATATTATAAATGAAAAAGCCATTAAGGCAATGTTTGTTATAATAAAATAGTTAGGAAATTGATGAAAATAATATAATGTCAAAGGGAGAGTGGTTATTTGTGCTGCTACACCAACCATTGTTCCATCAATTATAATTTGTAACCATTTATAGCGAGAAGAACACTGTTTTTTTAAGAATGGATAAAACAAATAGATTCCAAGCATTGCAGTGTAAGACAGTTGAAAGCCGATGTCATATATGTAAAATGGATTCCAACACAATAATAAGAGGGCAGATAAAGCTAGAATATTTATTTCAGAGTTTTCTTTCCCTCGAAGACTACCTAAAAAGATAAAGGTAAACATAACGACAGAACGTACAACAGAAGGTGAAAATCCCGTAATAATGGCGTAAAGCCATAGTAAACTTAATGAAAATAAGGTTGCATTTGTTTTACTTAATTGTTTTCTCCATAGAGAAAGTATAAATAGTAATAACTGAAGTAAAATTCCAATGTGCAGACCAGAAACTGCAAGTATGTGCATTGCGCCAGTATTACTGAAATTTTGGGTTGTTTCGTTTGTAAGCAAACTTCTTTCCCCTAAGATTAATGCGTTTGCCAAAGCTAATTCTTGTCCCCCTAATGAGTTTTTTAAAATGTTAAAAAGAGTAATTCGAATCTTTGTTGGAAGTGGAATGTTTTGATTCTTTGATGAAATTGCCTTAATATTATTGGTGTCGATAAATGCAATTTCACCTATTCCTTTGTTGTGCCAGAAATATTCGCTATCAAATTCTCCTGGATATCCAATGTTCTTTATTTTTTGAAACTTTGCATAGAAAACGACTTGAGAATTTTCAACAATTTTATTCGAATTGTTTGGATGGATGAATATTAATTTTGTACTGGTTTTAGTGTTTTTGGATTGGAAGTTTGATGTCCTACACCTTACAAGGCATTTTTGATATCCTGAAATTGTATTAGAAGATTCTATAATTTCACCGGTGTAGTTTTTGTATTTATTTAAATTGCTTTCAGAACTATCTGGAAATTTATTTTTTAGTTGATAACTCATTAGTAAATTTCCTGTGAAATAAATAGTTGAAAAAAGTATTGTGAAATTGACAACAGTGTAATTGAACGCTCGTTTGGTAGAAAAGAGTACAAGGAGAAGTGTAAATGAACTTACCAATAAGAATGTGGAATTTAATAATGAGATATTAAAATAATCAATAAAGACTATCCCAGTAATAAATGGAATAATTAACCAAATAAAAGGGATTTTATAGAATTTCATTTAATAATTTCTTTGGATAAACAAAAATCAAAATAATTATTCTTTTTTAGATTAATTCGATAGTTTTTTTCGTCATATTAGATTGATTTAACTGATGTTTAGCAGTATATTTGTCTTCAAAATTGAATAAAATGATAAAAGTTACATTGCCTGATGGATCAGTGCGTGATTTTGCGAAAGGTACAACTGCATTAGATGTTGCATTAAGTATTTCAGAAGGATTGGCTCGAAATGTATTAGCTGCCAAAGTAAATAACGAAGTTGTGGATGCGACACGTGTTTTACCTGAAGCCAGTACACTGAGTTTATTAACTTGGAATGATGCCGAAGGGAAATCTACCATGTGGCATTCTTCTGCACACTTGATGGCAGAAGCTTTAGAATTTTATTATCCAGGAATAAAACTTGCTATCGGTCCGCCGGTAACAAATGGTTTTTACTACGATGTGGACTTTATGGAATATTCCATTAAAGAAGAAGATTTAGTGAAAATTGAAAATAAAATGAAAGAATTGGCGAAAGAAAAATTAAAATTCGTTCGACAAGAAATTTCTAAAAGTGAAGCAATCGCTTATTTTTCTGAAAAACAAGATCCTTATAAATTAGAGTTGTTGGAGAATTTAGAAGATGGAAATATTACTTTCTACACACAAGGTAACTTTACCGATTTATGTAGAGGTCCTCATATTCCAGATACATCTCCAATAAAGGCTGTTAAGCTAACTGCTATTGCAGGTGCATATTGGAGAGGAGACGAAAAAAACAAACAGTTGACTCGTATATATGGAATTACCTTTCCTAAACAAGCGGAGTTAACCGAATATTTAGAAAAAGTAGAAGAGGCAAAACGCAGAGATCACCGTAAATTAGGGAAAGAGTTAGAATTGTTTACTTTTTCACAACGTGTTGGTCAAGGACTTCCGCTTTGGTTACCAAAAGGAGCAGCTTTAAGAGAACGTTTAGAGAATTTCCTAAAGAAAGCACAGAAAAAAGCAGGTTACGAACAAGTTATTACTCCTCATATTGGGAGTAAAGAATTGTATGTATGTTCTGGTCACTATGAAAAATATGGGGCGGATTCATTTCAACCAATTAAAACACCGGATGATAACGAAGAGTTCTTGTTAAAACCAATGAACTGTCCACATCACTGTGAAATATTCAAGTCTAAACCAAGATCTTACAAAGAGTTACCTGCTCGTTTCGCTGAATTTGGAACGGTATATCGTTATGAACAAAGTGGAGAACTACATGGTTTAACACGTGTTCGAGGGTTTACGCAAGATGATGCACATATTTTCTGTACGCAAGACCAAGTGAAAGATGAGTTTAAGAAAGTGATTGACTTAGTGTTGTATATCTTCAAGACTCTTAAATTTGACAACTTCAAAGCGCAAATCTCATTAAGAGATCCTGAAAACAACACCAAATACATTGGTTCCGATGAAAATTGGGCGAAAGCGGAAGCTGCAATTATAGAAGCTGCAGCCGAAAAAGGATTGCCAACAGTTGTTGAATATGGTGAAGCTGCGTTTTACGGACCAAAATTAGATTTCATGGTGCAAGATGCACTAGGTCGTGAGTGGCAATTAGGTACAATACAAGTAGATTACAATTTACCAGAACGATTTGAATTAGAATACACTGGTAGTGATAATGCGAAACACAGACCGGTTATGATTCATCGTGCACCTTTTGGTTCAATGGAGCGATTTGTTGCTGTTTTGTTAGAGCACTGCGCAGGAGATTTCCCTTTATGGTTAGCAACGGAACAAGTATTTATTTTACCAATCAGTGATAAGTACAACGAGTTTGCAGAAAATGTTCGTAGTTTGCTAAATAATTCCGATATTCGCTCTTTCGTTGACGACCGAAATGAAAAAATTGGTAAGAAAATTCGCGAAGCTGAGCTGAAAAAGGCTCCTTTTATGTTGATAATTGGAGAGAAAGAATTTGATAGTCAAACAGTTTCTGTAAGACAAAGAGGTTCTGGTGATTTAGGTTCTATGTCGATAGAAGAATTTACGAATACGATTGAAGTCGCAATTAAAAATGAATTAGCAACAAATGCTTTAGTTACTGAATGAGAAAAGAGCCAAGAAAAAGATTAGTACCTCAACAAGAGCCTGATCAGCACAAAATTAACGAGAAGATTACTGCAAAGGAAATTCGTCTTGTAATGGAAAGTGAAGAACCGAAAGTAATGTCTACGTACGATGCTATTAAATTAGCGGAAGAACAAGACATGGATTTAGTGGAGATTTCACCAAATGCTGTACCTCCTGTTTGTAAGATCATGGATTATAGAAAGTTTTTATATAATCAAAAAAGAAAACAAAAGGAATTAAAGGCTAAACAAAGTAAGGTTGTAATTAAAGAAATTCGTTTCGGTCCTAATACTGATGAGCACGATTTCCAATTTAAATTAGTTCATGCTAAGAAATTTTTGGAAGAAGGCTCAAAAGTAAAAGCATATGTTTTCTTCCGTGGAAGAACGATTGTGTTTAAAGACCGTGGTGAGATTTTATTACTTCGTTTCGCACAAGAAATTGGTGATTTAGGAGTATTGGAATCTATGCCAAAACTAGAAGGTAAGCGTATGATTATTATGCTTAACCCTAAAAAAGGAAAATAAGAGATTGTCGTAAGACACAAAATAGCTGATATAGGGGTAACACTTAAAAAAAAGTAAAGATGCCAAAAATGAAAACTAAATCCAGTGCAAAGAAGAGATTCACGATAACTGGAAGTGGTAAAATCAAGAGAAAACACGCTTTTAAAAGCCACATTCTTACGAAAAAAACTAAAAAGCAAAAGAGAAATTTGACTCATGCAGGACTTGTTCATGCTTCAGATGAGTCAAATATCAAATTGCAATTATGTATGAAATAGTTTCATACAGGTTCAACGTTTAACCCAATAGTGGAGTACATAAGCCTTCTGAAATAGTGAAGCACCCTCTTTTAAAAAACAAAAAATTATGCCAAGATCGGTAAATCACGTGGCTTCAAGAGCGAGAAGAAAATCGTTTATGAAGTTAGCCAAAGGTTACTTTGGAAGAAGAAAAAATGTTTGGACAGTAGCAAAAAATGCTATTGAAAAAGGATTAAATTACGCCTATGAAGGCCGTAAACAAAAGAAAAGAAATTTCCGTTCATTATGGATCGCTCGTATTAACGCGGGAGCTCGTCAACACGGATTAAGCTATTCTCAATTTATGGGTGCTGTTCATAAAAGCGGAATTGAATTAAACCGTAAGGTTTTAGCTGATTTAGCAATGAATCACCCTGAAGCTTTCAAAGCAGTTGTTGATACTGTAAAAAAATAATAAGTAACTGACTCTATATCGCACAAAAAAAGAGGCTATCCGTTGGGTAGCCTCTTTTGTTATATTTAGATTATAATTTAAATAGTTTCTTTAGTGCTTTCAATCATGTTTGCTAAAAAATCTCTAGCTCTAAATAATTGAGCTTTTACAGTTCCTAAGGGTAAATTAAGAGTTTCAGATATTTCTTCATAGCTTAATTCTTCAAAGTATCTTAATTCCACTAATTCGCGATAGCGTGGTTTAAGTTTTGTGACTAAGTGTCGCATCATTTTGACTTTTTGCGCATGTATGATTGCTTCTTCAGGGTTGTGAACGTCTGTTCGAGCATCAAAATGAATTACTTCCCCATCATCCGTAGTATAGCCTGAATCCATGGATGTGACTTTGATTCTTTTTTTTCGTATAAAGTCAATGCAATTGTTGGATGCAATTTTAAATAGCCAAGTACTGAAAGCAAAGTTTGGAGAATATTGATCAAGGCGACTAAAAGCTTTTCCAAATGCTTCAATCGTTAAGTCATCTGCATCATCTGTATTTTTGACCATCTTAAACATCATGAAGTAGATGGAGTCGCGATAACGTTCCATCAATTCTGCATAAGCAGATTGGCTACCTTTTTTTGCAGCGTCTAGTAGGATTAGATCGTGTTTTGCTTTTTCAGATAAATTTTCACTTACTTCCATTTCGAAATTCTTGGTTTTTCAGAAGTATAGTACAATACAGGTAACATTAAAGCATAAAAAAGCTCAACAAACGGTAAGAAGGGAAGAAAACTTTTACCTTTTAATTTAGCAAAACATCTTCCTTGTATGATCCATTTGACAGCTATTACAAACGCAAAAATACTACCCGAAAGGACAATATACTCCGTATCAAGAAGTAAAGTAACGAAAGAAATCCATAGTAATAATAGACTCAATGGGTAGATTCCTAACAATGATTTTTTAATAACCTGATATTTGCTGGCCGTGGAGTAGTGTCTTGACTTTTGATCAATCCATGTTTTCCATGTGTTTTTAGGAGTAGAATAACAATGTGTTTCGGGGTTTAGTTGTATGGTGTATGAGTTTAATAAGCTTGCTTCTTGAACAAATAAATCGTCATCACCGGAACTAATTGAATAATGGGTTTTAAATCCACTAACTGATTTAAATGCGGATTTAGTATATGCAAGATTGCGACCTACTCCCATGTAAGGCATCTTAGCGAGTGCAAACGAAAAATAATTCATTGCGATAAATATGGTGTCGAATCGAATTATTTTGTTTAAAAATCCTTCTTCTTCTTTATATGGACCATAACCCAAAACGATTTGTTTATCATTCGAAAATCCATCAGCCATACCTTGAAGCCATAATTTACTATTTGGTTGACAATCAGCATCTGTAAACACTAAGTGTTCGTGAAGTGCAGATTTTATTCCTAAAGTTAATGGTAATTTTTTTCCGATTCCAATATGCTTACTTCTTTCTACCTCAATCATACGTAAGTTTGGGTATTGCATTTTATATGCATTGATAATGTGGTAAGATTCATCGATGGATTGATGATTTACTACAATTACTTCAAAGTTTGGATAATCTTGTTCAAGTATTAATGGCAAATTTGCAAATAAATTATCGGAATCATTTCTTGCAGCTATAATGATGGAGATTGGAGGGTTTTCTGTATTTCGAATATTTCTTTTTTTTAAAGAAGTAAAAGCTAAACGACTAAAAAAAAAGAAGGTAAATACTAATTGAACTAAAGCACAAATAGTAAAAAAGCAAAAGACAAAAAGTGAAATGTGAGTTTCAAAACTTGGTAAAATTTCCATTTTGGATATCCTTTTTGTTAAAAATGAATGAAATCAGTAAATAGCACTTATCTTTGCTATGTTTAAATTAGGTTACAAATATATGCATTTTGAACTTCATCATACAGATTCCGCATCAAAAGCACGTGCAGGAGTTTTACATACGGATCACGGAATTATAGAAACTCCAATTTTTATGCCTGTTGGAACTGCAGGAACTGTAAAGGGTGTGCATCAACATGAATTAAAAGAGGATGTTAAAGCACAAATAATTTTAGGTAATACCTACCATTTGTTTTTGCGTCCTGGGTTAGAAGTCCTTCATGGAGCTGGAGGTTTACATAAGTTTATGAATTGGAATGGACCAATATTAACGGATAGTGGTGGTTATCAAGTGTATTCATTGTCTAATTCTAATAATATTTCAGAGGAAGGTGTTCGCTTTCAGTCACATCATGATGGTAGTTATCATTTTTTCACTCCTGAAAGAGCAATTGAAATTCAACGTGTTATAGGAGGAGATATCATCATGGCATTTGATGAATGTACCCCTTTTCCATGCGATTATGCGTATGCAAAGAAATCTTTAGCAATGACTCATCGTTGGTTAGGTCGTTGTTTTGATGCAATGGATAAAACAGAACCATTATATGGACATAATCAAGCATTATTTCCAATTGTACAAGGAAGTACCTATAAAGATTTAAGAACAGAATCAGCAGAAGTGATAGCTTCTTTTGATGCGATAGGAAATGCGATAGGTGGATTGTCAGTTGGTGAGCCAGATGAGGATTTATACGAAATGACAGATTTAGTTTGTTCCATTTTACCAAAAGATAAACCTCGATATTTGATGGGGGTGGGTACACCGGCAAATTTATTGGAATGTATTGCTTTGGGGGTTGATATGTTTGATTGCGTGATGCCTTCTCGTAATGCGCGTCATGGTATGTTATTTACTTGGGAAGGAACGATCAATATTAAAAATGAAAAATGGAAATGCGATTATACACCATTAGATGCTTTGGGTGGGTCCTACGTTGATAGTACTTATTCAAAAGCATATTTACGACATTTGATAAAATCGAATGAAAATCTTGGGATACAAATTGCAACTTTACATAATTTGAATTTTTATCTTGCATTAGTGAAAGAGGCGAGAAAGCGAATTATTGATGGTTCATTTACTTCGTGGAAAAATCAAATTGTACCAGTTTTAAGTCAACGCTTATAATCCAATATGCTTTCGATTTTAGATAAATACATAATAAAGAAATTCTTGTCAACATATTTTTTTATGTTGGGAATCATTATGTTATTATCGATGGTATTTGATATCTCTGCTAATTTGAGTGAGTTTATTCAGAATAAAGCGCCAATTTCAGCTATTTTTATTGATTATTATCTTAATTTCTTAGTGTATTATGGAAATACGTTCTCGTCAATAATTGTATTTATATCGGTGATTTGGTTTACTGCTAAAATGGCACAGGATTCAGAAATAATTCCTATGTTATTTAGTGGTCGTCCATTTTTAAGAATTTTAAAGCCTTATGCAGTCAGTGCAACTATACTGTTGGTTTTATCGATTTTCATCAATCATTTTCTATTACCAATTTCTAATAAAATTCGATTAGATTTTGAAGAGAAATATTACCGTTCCAGAATGTTAGTCGAAAATTACCATGCTGAATTTAATAAAGAAAAGTATGTTTATTTTTCAACTTACAATAGTGACGAAAATTTGGTGTATAATTTTAATTTAGAACAATGGTCGAAAAATAATGAGCCTACTTATTTTCTAAGAGCTAAAACGGCTAAAAATTTTCCAGGAACAAATCGTTGGCAGTTTAGTAATTTTTATGAGCGAAAAATCGGAAATACAAATGATATTTTGCATGCTGGTATAAAAAAAGATACAGTATTTAATTTTAAGATTGAAGATTTAGCGTTTAGAGATAATCGTTCTGAAACAATGACCAATTCGGAATTGAAAGCATTTATAGATCGTGAAATTGCAAAAGGTTCCGCGAATGTACCAATGTATAAAATAGTTTTATATCAACGTACTTCCTTGCCTTTTGCAGTGTATGTATTGACTTTGATTGGTGTAGCAGTATCAAGCACGAAAAAAAGAGGGGGAATTGGTTTAAATATTGCTATCGGTTTAGGTTTTGCGTTTACTTATATTTTTGCAATGAAAATTACTACGGTTGCGGCTTTAAATGTAGGTTTTCCTCCCTTATTAGCTGTTTGGATACCTAATATTATTTTTGCAATAGTTGGTATCTATTTATATAGAGTTTCACCTAAATAATTAAATTATGTTTGGAAATAATCAACAAGAGATGCTTTTGAAAATGCAACAAGCAATGGAAGAAAGTAAACATAAATTAGACGAAATTCGTGTATCAGGAGATGCAGGAGGAGGGTTGATTCGTGTCGAATTTAATGGAAATCGAAAACTTATTGGATTGGAAATAAATACACCACTTCAAGATATTGAAAAAGAAGATTTGGAAGATTTACTATCGGTAGCTATCGCAAAAGCGATGGAGGAAGTGGAAGTGTTAAATGAAAGAACTATGTCTTCCTCTGCGATGAATTTTTTACCTAAATTTTAGATGAATAAAAAAGAATTGCGTAAAGAGTATATAGTAAAACGCAACTCATTATTAAATTCAGATAAAATTATTTTGGAAAAATTAATAATTAATCGAATATTAGAAAATTTTGCATTCTCTAATAAGATTACGAGTTGTTTTTTACCTATTTTATCTAAAAACGAACTTGATACCTGGGATTTAATACGAGCTATTAGAGATAAACATGGTAAGATAGCTTTAACCAAATGGGATGATAAAAGCCATTTATTGGCGCATCGTATTTATAATGAAGATACAATAATAGAAACAAATAGTTATGGTATTCCGGAGCCAATAAATGGGGAAACTATTTCAGATAATCAATTAGATTTTATTTTAGTTCCTTTGTTAATCGCAGATATAAAAGGAAATAGGGTTGGGTATGGGAAAGGGGTATATGATCGTTTTTTATCAACTTGTGTAGTAAAAACAAAATTTATTGGGATTTCATTTTTTGAATTAGTAGATGAAATTGAAGATATAGACAAAAATGATATTCCTTTACATTATTGTGTAACACCAACAAAAATGTACTGTTTTGAAAAATAATCCAAAAAATCAAGGAAAGTATCATCTATTAGCAATTGTAGGTATTCCTGTATTACTCGTTTTGATTTTTATTGTGAAAATTATTTGGTTGATCTTACTATATTTGGTTGTCCTTACGATTGTAACTAAGTATCTCTTTAATTCGAAATGAAACTTTATATTATATCCTACGTTTCAGTTTATTAGTTTGTTATCTTACTAAATGAATCGTAATTATTTTTGTGGTTTAGTTCTTGTTGTTTGGAGCATCACTTGTTCAGTGAGGCCGAATCCTACACCTAAAGGTGTGTTTGCTACTAAGGTATGTCTTCAAGCAAGCGGAGAAGTATATATGCTGTTCGCATTTATTGATAATGGCGTATCACTAACACGAAAAAAAATACTCACCAAAGATGAATTTACAAAATTTGCTTCTGGTTATTGGCCAAGTATTTATAATCCGGAAAGAAGAAATTATTTTAAAGAAAATAAATTGGACTGTGGCGTTATTGAACAACATGAATTCAATCAAAAAATACCTTATTGTAGTCCCTTGGATTCTCTTTGGAAAATTCGATTTTCTTTGTTTCCTTATACTAATAATAATGACAAAGGTTGGAGTAGTGGGATGTACAAGCCTTCTGAGAAACAAGAATTATATTTACTTAGTCGATATGGTATTAAGAGTTTAGAATCAAGTTACTTCATAGATGATAAATTATGGCTGTTGTTTAAAGATATGCAAGATCCGAGTTGGGTATTGATGTATAAATCATTATAAAAAGTTGTATTTTAGCGTAAAATATTTGTTCAAGTTTTATGGGTAAAATTCGATTTATTGCAATACTTTATTTAAGTATTCGTTCTTTTTTTTCGTTCGCGAATATTCAACCAACACCATTTGTTACACCAGAAAAAATTATCTATTCGAAATATTCTTCGATACCGAGTACAATTTATTTTTCTCCGGGTAAAGAATTAGAATTTTCTCAAATTACATCGTTTTTATCCAATTATTTTGAAGGAAATCCAGTTTTTTCTCTGCGATTAGTTGGACAACAATCGGATGAATTAGGTTTTGTTCATTATCGTTATCAGCAATTATTAGATAATATACCTGTTTCATATGCGTATTATGTAGTCCATGTAAAAGGAAACAAGGTAGTTTCCATGAATGGCTTGTTGTTTGATCAGATAGCTTCCAGCTCTATTTCATTAAACACTGTAAAAGCATTAGAGAAAGTGTTGGAATTTGTTTCTGCGAAAGAATATATGTGGGAAAATCAATTGGAGGAAAACTTATTGAAATATCAAAGAGGAAATGAAAACGCAAGTTATCTTCCTACGCCAGAATTACAATACATAGTTGATCCATCTAACTTAAAACAGCCTTTAAAATTAGGATATCAAGTAACGATTTATGCGTCTAATCCGTTTTCGAAACAAGCAGTTTTCGTAGATGCTACGGATGGTAGGATTATTCATTCTGAAAATTTATTACATTACAAAGATGTAAAAGGGAAAGCAACCACAGTTTATAGTGGTATTCAAACAATAACTACCGATAGTACTTCTACAGGCTATACATTAAAAGAAGCTGGAAGAGGTAACGGAATTGAAACGTATAATATGAAAAAAGGTACAAATTTTTCTATTTATGAAAATTTTACAGATAAGAACAACCTTTGGGATACTACAAATGCACAAAAAGATCAATATGCCTCGGATGCGCATTGGGGTACGGAAATGACGTACGATTATTATTTTCAAAAACACAATAGAAATAGTATTGATGGAAAAGGGTATAAGCTTATAAATATGGTTCACTATGGTTCGTTATTTGGAAATGCTTCTTGGGATGGAACGCGGATGCTTTATGGAGATGGAGATAGTGTAAACACAAATAATCCGATAGTTTCCTTAGATGTTATTGGACATGAAATCACACATGGTTTAACAGCAAATACAGCAAAATTAGCTGGCCAAAATGAGCCTGGAGCTTTGAATGAATCCTTTAGTGATATTTTTGGAGCAACAATTGATTGGTTTGCTCGACCAGATAGAGCAAATTGGAAAATTGGGGAGGAAAATGGTAAACTGTATCGTTCTTTAGAGAATCCTAATTCAACTAATCAGCCGGATACATATCAAGGAAATTATTGGGTTTCCATAAATGGTGGTGATTTTGGAGGTGTTCATAGCAATAATGGTGTTCAAAATTATTGGTATTATTTACTTGTACAAGGAGGTACAGGAACGAATGACAAAGGTAATCCGTATGTTGTCAATGGAATCGGAATTGAAAAAGCAGCAGCTATTGTTTATCGAAATCTAACGGTTTATATGACAAGTTTATCTAACTATCAAGATGCTCGTTATTATGCAATTCAATCTGCAATTGATTTATATGGCTCATGCTCATCAGAAGTGGAATCTGTTTCAAATGCTTGGTATGCTGTTGGTGTAGGAGAGGCTTATAATTCTAAAATCACAAGTAATTTCTTGCCTATATATGAAAAAACTTGTAGTCCTTTTAAAGTAAGATTTATTAATAACAGCGTTTCTAGTCAAGATTTGAATTTTGAATGGTCATTTGGAGAGAATACAATGTCATCAGAAATAAATCCTACACATATATATTCTCAAGCTGGTAAATATGAGATAACGCTGATTTCTAAAGCAAAAAATGTTTGTATAGGTAAGGATTCAATTGATATAATAAAAAACGTTATTGAGTTTGTTGTGCCACAACCTATTATTTATAATATTTGTAAAAATGATACTTTAGTAAATTTAGTTTCAACTATATCTAAACCTTTAGCTTGGTATGTTAGTGATTCTTCCAAAATAATATTAGATACTTTAGAAAGTTTCAGTTTTAAAAACCCCTTAATAGATACAAGTTTTTATTTAAAGTCAAGAAAATCCTTTATTAATACATATTGGAAAGTTGGATTGAGTGATATAAAAAACAACGTAAATTATTTGAATGCTACCAATCGTTATCAAGTTTTTGATGTGAAAACTCCAGTAACATTGAAGTCGGTTTTAGTTAATGCAAATGGTACTGGAGAAAGAGTCATTGAACTTAGAGATGATTCTGGAAAAATCTTAGAATCCAGAACTATAACTATAAATAATGGAGAAAATAGGATAGAATTAAATTTCGAACTACCTATTGGGAAAAATTTTCAACTTGGCTTAGGAGGGACAATGGGTAATTTATTGAGGACAAATGTTGGTGTAAACTATCCATATGAAATTGAAAATGTTTTAACTATAAAAGGTAGTAATGCAACTAATGGTTTTGGATTGTCTTATTATTATTTTTTTTATGATTGGGAAGTTGTTACTTATAATTGTAAAGAAATGACTCAGGTATACCATGTTAAACAAAAAGAATGTAGTACTACAGGAATTCAATACGAGAATCTTTCAGATGTATCTGTTTATCCAAATCCAACAAATGAAAATCTAAAAATTTCGAATCTAAGAGGAGTAACATTTAAGATTGTTGATTTATTGGGTAATATTTTACTTGAGGGTAATAAAGAATCGGATCAAATGGAAGTTAATACATCTAATTGGTCACCTGGAGTTTATTTAATCGAATTTTCTAAAAATCAAGGAGGTGAAGTTGTTAGATTCGTTAAAGAATAATTTTTGATTATTTTTTGGTATTTAAGTGATCGGTATTAGAATAATCCTTAAATTTACCATGGTAAATAAAATAATTAACTTAATTAAATTTAAAAAAATGAAAAAATTAACACTTATTGCTGGTTTAGCATTTGGATTATTCTCGTTTGTACCTACAGAATCAACTTCTTGGAGTATTGATGCAATGCACTCTCACGTTGGATTTTCTATTAATCACTTAGGAATTAATGATGTTCAAGGTAATTTTGGAAAATTTGATTCTAAAATCACTTCTTCTAAAGTAGATTTTTCGGATGCAATTTTTGAATTTTCTGCAGAAGCTGCAAGTGTAAATACTGGTTTATCTATGCGCGATGATCATATTAAGAAAGCGGATATTTTAGATGTAGAGAAATTTCCAACATTAACTTTTAAAAGCACTTCAATTTCTAAAGGGAAAGACGGAGCTTATAAATTAGTTGGTGATTTAACATTGCACGGGGTTACAAAATCTGTGGAGTTATCTGCTAAATATAATGGAGGAACTACACATCCAATGAACAAAAAATCGATGGCAGGATTCACAATTAAAGGTAATATCAAAAGATCTGATTTTGGAATTGCTAAAGAAATGCCAGCTCCAATGTTGAGCGATGAGATGGGAATCAATGTTTTTGCTGAATATGCTAAAAACTAAGATGAGAAAAATTTCATTTAATATTGCAACGCTATCCTTGATTTGGATGGCGTTTGCTTTTTTACCCCAAGAAAAATTGGCGTGGAAAATCGATAAAAAATATTCTGTAAACTTTTCGAGTAAGTCGGTAGGAGGTGTTTTTAATTCATTTAAAGGAGAAGTTTTTTTTGATCAACAAAACTTAAATGCTGCTTCGTTTAAATTAACAATTGACCCAACTTCTGTGAATACAGGGAATGCAATGCAGAATGGTCATATTCAACAAAAAGATTGGTTGGATTCAAAGCAATATCCTTCCATAGATTTTGTTTCTAGCTATTTTGTAAAAGAAAGAGATTCCTTTATCGTATTGGGAGATTTAACGCTTCACGGAGTTAAAAAAACAGTGAAAATTCCATTTACGTATTCAGAAGAAAAAAAGAAAGCGAAAGTACAAGCTATTTTTTCGTTTAATCGTTTCGATTATAGGGTAGGGAATCCAAAGGATGGGGTCGACTCTGTTTTAACTATAAATGTGGTGATGCCACTGAAAAAATAAAATCATCGGGGCGGGTTTAAACCCGCCCCGATGATTTTATTTTTTGTCTATCTCGACTGCTGCTAATTCATCGGATTTATATTCTCCGGAATCCAACTTAGATTTTAACTTTTTGAATGTCTCTAGTGTGTAATTTACATCTTCTAAAGTGTGCGCTGCGGTAGGTATGATACGCAACATGATCACATCTTTTGGAACAACAGGATAGATAACAATCGAACAGAAAATATTGTAATTCTCTCTAAGGTCATAGGTTAAATTAGTTGCTTCTGCTAATGAACCTTTCATGAAGACAGGTGTAACCGGAGAATTTGTTGCCCCGATATCGAAACCTGCATCTTTGAAACCAGTTTGAAGTGCATTCGTAATTTCCCAAAGTTTATTTTTCAATTCTGGACGTGTACGTAATAATTCCAAACGTTTACGAGCACCAATCGTAATTGTCATTGGTAATGCTTTTGCAAACATTTGAGAACGCATGTTATAACGCAAATATTCAACAATACTTTCGTCAGCACAAATAAATCCACCAATGGAAGACATAGATTTTGCGAATGTTCCAAATAAAACATCGATTTCACTTTGAACGCCTTGTGCTTCGCCCGCTCCTTGACCAGTTTCTCCAAGTGTACCGAATCCATGTGCATCATCCACAAAAAGACGGAAATTATATTTCCCAGATTTTCTGAATTCTACAATTTCTTTTAATTTTCCTTGGTCACCTGCCATTCCGAAAACACCTTCCGTGATTACTAAGACACCACCACCAGTTTGTTCAGCTAAACGTGTTGCATTACGCATTTGTTTGTCAAAACTTTCCATGTCGTTGTGTTGGAATACAAAACGTTTTCCAGAGTGTAAACGCATTCCGTCTAAAATACATGCATGTGACTCGCTGTCGTAAACAATTATATCCGAACGATCTACCAATGAATCGATAGCAGAAACCATTCCTTGGTATCCAAAGTTTAGAAGAATACAATCTTCTTTCTCCATGAAATCAGCTAATTCATTTTCTAATTTTTCGTGCTCAGCAGTTTGGCCTGTCATCATACGAGCACCCATAGGGTATGCTAAACCATATTGTTTTGCTGCATTTGCATCAGCTTCACGTACTTCAGGATGATTTGCTAATCCTAAGTAATTATTTAAAGACCAGATCAAGCATTCTTTTCCTCTGAAAAGCATTTTGTTACCCAATTCACCTTCTAATTTAGGAAATGTGAAGTACCCGTGAACTCCTTTTGAATATTGTCCGATCGGACCTCTGTTTTTTTTGATTTTGTCAAATATGTCTTGAGCCATAATTGCAGTGTTTACTTAGTATAAAACAAATGTTAATTACTGCGAATTTAGTGAGATTTTAAGTTGATTTCCCTGTGTTTTTTTCTTTTTATTAACACCATAGGTTCATAAAAATGCTAATTGTTCAATTCTGTATTCTGAGTGTGCGCATCGCAAGGATGAATTCTTTATATTTGCACAAAATTTTATTCAATGGCTTTAAAATGTGGAATTGTAGGTTTGCCAAATGTTGGTAAATCCACCTTGTTTAATTGTTTGTCGAACGCGAAAGCACAATCTGCAAACTTTCCTTTTTGTACTATCGAACCGAATGTTGGTACAATATCTGTTCCAGACCCACGTTTAGAGGTATTAGAAGAAATTGTAACTCCTGAAAGAGTAGTTCCAACGACCATGGAGATTGTGGATATTGCTGGTTTGGTGAAAGGAGCATCAAAAGGGGAGGGACTTGGAAATCAATTCTTAGCAAATATTCGTGAAACGGATGCTATCATCCATGTATTGAGATGTTTTGATGATGGTAATATCATTCATGTTGATGGTTCTGTTAACCCAATTAGAGATAAAGAGGTAATAGATATTGAGCTTCAATTAAAAGATTTTGAAACGATTGAAAAACGAATCCAAGCTTTGTCAAAAAGTTTGAAAACAGGCGATAAAGATATTTTAAAAGAAAACGAAATTGCGCACAGAATAAAGGAGTATTTAGAAAAAGGACTTTCCGTACGTGCAATGGAGTTTGATGAAAAAGAAATTGAATTTGTAAATAAATTTCAATTGATTACTTCTAAACCAGTTCTTTATTTATGCAATGTAGATGAATCTTCTGTGAAATCGGGTAATAAATACGTTGATCAAGTAAGAGAAAACGTTAAAAATGAAAATGCAGAAGTGTTAGTAATTGGTGCTAAAATTGAAGCAGACATCACAGAATTAGAAACGTATGACGAACGTCAAATGTTCTTGGAAGAATTAGGATTAGAAGAACCAGGAGTAAATCGCTTGATTCGTTCTGCTTATTCCTTATTGAACTTACAAACGTATTTTACCTGTGGTGTAAAAGAGGTTAGAGCTTGGACGATTACTAAAGGAATGACAGCACCTCAAGCAGCAAGTGTAATCCATACAGATTTTGAAAAAGGATTTATCCGTGCTGAAGTCATGAAGTATATTGATTACACTACTTTGAAATCAGAAGCAGCAGTAAAAGAGGCTGGTAAATTTAAAGTAGAAGGAAAAGAATACATCGTTGAAGATGGTGATATCATGCATTTTAGATTTAACGTATAAACGTTGGGACGTTGCATGCAACGTCCTAAAAGATATTAAAATAAAAAAATCCCGAATCAAAAAAATGATTCGGGATTTTTTATTGAATAAATTATAAGTTATATTTTTTGAGGCAGATAAAAAATTAAATTTCGGAGTGTACTGAAGTACATGACGGATTTAATTTTGAAATCGAACGAAGAAAAAGCAGCTTATAATTTATTCAATTAATATTCGTCTTCGTTGAAAAGAAAATCATCCTTCGAAGGATAATCAGGCCAAATTTCTTCGATACTTTCGTAAACATCGCCTTCGTCTTCTAAGTCTTGTAAGTTTTCTACAACCTCCAAAGGTGCACCGTGACGAATAGCGAAATCGATTAATTCGTCTTTAGATGCTGGCCAAGGCGCATCTTCTAAATACGATGCCAATTCTAATGTCCAATACATAATATACTAATTTAGTTAGTTTATAATTTTGCACAAAAGTAATTTTATTTTGATAACATCAAAATTTTTATAGATAATCTATTTGTTAATTTTTTGAACAACAAAATAAATATGTTAATATCTTGGTTTCCAAGGTTGTTCTGTAGCAGATAAATCTTGGGATAATTTGCGTGATAACACAAAAAGGTAATCACTCAAACGATTTAAGTATTTTAGAATTATAGGATCCACTTGACTAACTTCATTTAAATTGTTCGTGATGCGTTCAGCTCTTCTGCATACACATCGTGCAATGTGACAATAAGAAACGGTGGAATGACCTCCAGGTAGTACAAAAAACTTCATTTCTGGAAGTTGAGCATCCATTTCATCGATACAGTTTTCTAAATAAACTACATCTTCTTCTGAAATTTTAGGTAATTTCATTTTGTTTGTTTCTGGATCTGCTGCTAACAATGAACCTAAGGTAAACAATCGGTCTTGCACTTCAATTAATTGTACAACATAATCGGAGTTAATTTCTTGGTCGCGAATCAATCCGATGTGAGCGTTTAATTCGTCAACGGTACCGTAAGATTCAATTCTTAAAGCATGTTTTGGAACACGTGTTCCTCCAATTAATTGCGTTGTCCCTGTATCTCCTTTTTTTGTGTAAACCTTCATGTTATAAACTAGTTAGTACGTTTTTTAAACGTATGATAAAGTGTTCTTTTTCTTTTCCTTTCTTTGGTATTAATATTCCCATTTTAAATAGATCCATGGATAAATGAAAATCGCTAGAGTTTTTTAATGTATTCCATGCTTCAAACATATCCTCGCTCCATCGTATGTCATCGAGTACAAAAATAGTCTCATCATGACAAAATTCTTTTAATTTATTTAAATATCTGATTAAAGATTCCCCACGATGGTCTCCGTCGATATAGATGAGGTCGAAAGTGTTTGATTCTAAATTATTTAATGCCTCGTCGAATGTGTTTGTAATGTATTGTATGTTTTTAGAAGCTACCTGCTTTTTTGCGATTTCTTGCGTTTCGCTGCAACCGTCAATACTAACAATCTTCGCTAATGGATTTCCGTTTTTTAGATGAAATGTTCCAATACCGAGGTTCGTGCCTAATTCAAGGATTTTTTTTGGTTGATAATGTGCACTCAACTGATAAAGTAATTGAGCGTACGTTCCTTTGCAACTTGCATTTTTGTAGGTTTCTGAAACGGTACGTTGCTCTTTCATTTTTTTAGAGCCAGCACCAAAGTCTTTCGTATGTAAAAGTGTTTTGTTCGCTAAGATGGATTTTTTTAAGTGCTTGAATTTCTGTTGGAAATCGCTTGAAAGGTTTATTCTTAAGCAGCAATCTACAAAATCATACACAAAGGGTGAATGAATTTGGTGTCGACCTTGGGCTTTTCGAATGTAATTAATATATTCGCGTAACAAATGCATAGTGCAAATTAATAAAAAAGGATCGTAGAATGCATAATTCAGCTACAGAAATAACAAACATAGATTCCCAACGAGAAAAAGTTTTCGGGAATCAACCAGATTTAAAATTAGTTTCTCCTTGTAAAATTGGGGATGGCGTTATTACTTTTCCGGAAGAGCAGAAAGAGTTGCTGATGGATAAATTTGATGCTGCGACACCAAAATCTACCTTTTTTATTCCTGCTTCAGGTTCTGGATCACGTATGTTTCAGTTCCTGTTCGACTTCCTGGAAGGTCCAAACGATGAAAATACCAGTCAAGTAGAACGTTTTTTAAATCACATTGAAGATTTTGCGTTTTTTCATAAGTTACCCCTAGATATTCGTAAGAAAATAAAAAGTCAAGACGTTAATTTGGACGAATTTGTACGTTATTTGTTGACCGATATCGGAATGGGGTTTGGAGATTTGCCAAAAGGCTTAATTCCCTTTCATAAAAACGGACCTTTTGTATTGAATCCTTACCAAGAACAAATGTTACAAGGATTGTCGGTTCAAGAAGAAAATACAGCATTTCATTATACTATCAAAGAACAATTTGAAACTAAAATACAAGAAGGAATTTTAGGTTTGAAAGAATTTATTGGTCAAGAAATTGATCTTTCGTTTTCTTATCAAAATCCTGCTACCGATGCGATCGCTTTTGATGCGGAACAAAATCCTTTGGTCTTAGAATCAGGGAATATTTTAACCAGACCTTCAGGACATGGTGCGTTATTAGAAAACTTAAATGCGATTCATTCCGATGTTATTTTCATTAAAAATATTGACAACATTCAACATTACGAGAAATCGAATGAAATGAATGAAACGTGGAAGTTTTTGGGAGGAATGGCGATTTGGTTTCAAGAGAAAATCGCTAAAATCATTAAATCACCTTCTATTGAGGAACTTATAAAATTGAATACTACTTTTCAATTTATTTCTCCAAAAGAAATGGAATCGGTAAACGTAGAAGATATCCCTGCTATTTTAAATCGTCCATTCCGTATTTGTGGGATGGTGCGTAACGAAGGTCAAGCGGGTGGAGGACCATTTTGGGTAGAAGAAAACGGCGCAATCAGTAAACAAATTGTAGAGAAGTCTCAAATCAAAATGCAAGGACAACAATACCGTTTGATGGTACAAAGTACGCACTTTAATCCAGTGGTGATTGCTGCAGTTACGAAAGACGTACAAGGTAAGAAATTCGACCTTAACCAATTCTCAGATCCAAGTAAGTATTTTGTAGTGAAAAAGAAATACAAAGGGAAAGACATCTATTTCTCCGAGTTACCAGGACTTTGGAATGGTTCGATGGCACATTGGAATACTATCTTTGTAGAAATCCCTTCAGGTTCGTTTAGCCCTGTAAAAACAGTGTTGGATTTGTTAGGAGGGGCTCATAGGTCGATGTGAATTTAATTATTGTTAAAAATATAGATAAAAATTTAAGGTGTCATGTAGTCTTTATTATCCGAAAGATTAATATTTTATAAATAACTTGTTTTATTCATAGAATACGTGAAAAACAACTTCTATTAAATGGTGGTGTATAACAAAATCAACTGACAATATTATTGGACTTTGAGGTTTTAAAGAGAATGAAAAAAATAAACCAGAAATAGGTTGTTGTTTTAATGAACCATTCTCTGGTTTAGATTACTGAACAGAAATTGCCAAAGGACTTTTAGATTGTGGATTTAATCAATTAAAGTTTACAAAAATAACTTCCGAAATTACAAAGCACAATTTAAAATTGGTCAAAATATTAGAGAAGTTTATGAAACTTGAAAAAGAGTTTTATAATGATTCTGATAAATGTATGGATTGTAGGTATTTTATGAAACAATAAAAAAATCCCTTCCAAAATAATGAAAGGGATTGTGAATTATTTTACTAAAATTATGGGTTGATTATTTTAACTGTTTTACCCGATTGGTATTTTACTAAAATTAATTGCCCAGTTATTTTTGGATTAATTGATTTTCCTAACAAATCTGAATAACCAATTATTATATCTTCTTTATCAATCAGTAAATCAACAATATTGGCTTGAGATTGTTGTTTAACTTTATTAGAAAGAAATAAATTAGAATTACCTGATTTTAATTTAGCAGTACCTGAGCAGCTTGCTCCTTCGATACCAACTAAATAAGAATGACTTGGGTTTGGATTGGCAATACTATAACTCATTGATGTTGCATTTGAAGGAGTATATACAGTTCCTATATTAATCAATGTGTCTTTTGTTTTTAGGGAGTCTAAAAAATACATTTCATATATTTTAAAGGAAGCTGTTGTAAGGGGAGTGACTGGAATATTCCATTGTAATTCCACACCATTATTTGTTGTAGATAAATTTACTGCGTGTATTGTAGTAACTATATTTGAATATTTAATACCAAAAGAATCTATCGCTTCTACTGCATATTCTTGAATGTATTGATTAACAGAATTATTTGCAATGTCTTTATATGTTAATACATCTAATATTGGATTGTAATTTATAGTATCTATCGATAGACCATTATGTTTAACTACGTATTTAGAAATTTTCATAGTATGATCGTTCTCCCAATATATTTTAGGTTTATTATCAATAGGATCGACCGATACATAACAAGGTTTAAAAGATCCTTGAGCTAAAAGAGGTGAAAGTTTTAAACAACCAACCTCTCCATAAAGATATGAGTCAAGACCTCCATGATTAACATAAACACATGTCGGTGTTAATGGTTTTGGATATACGTGAAAAATATGACATATTGTATCTCCTGCAGGATGTAATAAAACATTACCCATATTTTTAGAAGTCCAAGTTGTATTTAATGATGTTGGTGGATCAAATCCGTATGCATTATACTGTAATCCTTGATAGTCATTAGGGTTTGTTAAATGATTTCCATTCCAAAATATAAAAAGTTCATGTCCACCGTAAAAATAATTATTCCATGATTGATGAGGCCATGCTTTATTTATGAAGAACAAATGTACCGTATCACCATTCATTTTTTGTTCGATTGTAATATCCGAAGCAGTTAAATTAATGATTTGAGAATAGGAATTTAATCCAAATAATAGAACTAAAACTAATGTGTAAAATAAATTTTTCATTTTTTTAAAATTGGTTTAATTAAAGGTTTGATTATAGTGGAATAGGGTATTAAATCAATAATGAAATCTAATCCATTATCAATTGCTTTATCTTTTAAAGCTATTTTAACATCTTCATGTTTTAATCTTAATACTTTTGGTTCTTCGTAAAAATAGTGAAAACATGTAACTTTCCATCAAGGAAATACGAAAAAATACTTATGCCCTCTCTGCTCCGCTTGATTTGTACCGCGTAGTAACTACGAAGTTAACCCGCTCCGTTGGATTTGTAATCCTACGGTTACTCCGCTCCGCTGGATTTGTACCACTTAGCAGCTACAAATTTCTCTAGATATATTTCAACGTTATATCTTGAAATTATTCCAAGCTATAATTTCTCCAACTGTTCTTTTTTGATTTTCTTTTCCTGAGTATATTAGTTTTTTATCGATGTTTAGTGAAGGGTGTGTGTGTTCGAAATAACTTAATCCATTAAAATGATTTTGCATAATCGTTGCGGAAGATTTTATCTCATAGATTTGAACTCTTCCATCTTCTTTTGTTACCAAATCTACTTCATGCCCTGCAACATCTCTCCAAAACCAAACGTCGTGTATGTTTTGTGTGTGGTGCATTTTTTTTATGTATTCAGAAACAATCATATTTTCAAACAAACTTCCTTTGAGTGGGTGAGTTGTTAATTCTTCATTTTTCTTAATTCCTAATAAGTGACATAAGAGTCCTGTGTCGTAAAAATACACCTTAGGAGTTTTTATGAGTCGTTTCCCAATATTTTCAAAATAGGGTTGTAGGGTAAAGATGAGGTAACTGCTTTCTAATACCGATACCCATGCTTTTATGGTCGGTTGTGAGACACCACAATCATTCGCAAGTGAATTAAAATTTACTAATTGACCTGTTCGACTTGCTAATAAGGTTAAAAATTTTTTAAATAAGGATACGTTTTTTATTTCGATAAGTTCTACCACATCTCTTTGAACGTATGTTTGTATATAGTTGTAATAAAATGTTTTAGGTTCAATATCTCGGTCGTAGATAGCAGGGTAAAACCCTTTAATCATAGCTGATTGATAATCTTTTTCTAATAAATTGGAAGAGCCTAACTCATCAAAATCAAATGGGAAAAGTTGAAATAGCGCAACTCTGCCGGCTAAACTTTGTGTGATATTTTGAAGGAGTTGAAAGTTTTGAGAACCTGACAAAATAAATTGTCCCATTTTTCCAGAGTCATCAACAATGGTTTGTAAATATGAGAATAAACTTGGAACACGTTGTGCTTCATCAAAAATAACTTTATCTGAATATTTTTCAAAAAATCCATTTGGATCGTTGGTCGCAAATTCGCGTAAATCTGGTTTTTCTAAACTGATGTAGGTGTAATCAGGAAACATTGTTTTGAGTAAGGTGGTTTTTCCAGACTGTCTTGGTCCAGTAAGAGCTATAATGGGATATTTTCCCATCATTTTTTTTATTGGTTCTATTAATGTTCGTTGAATATTCATACTGCAATTTTAAGTATAAATTTTGAATTATCCAATGTGTAACTTTGAAATATTTAGTGTTTAACTTTGAAATATATTACTATTAATTTTGAATTATACAACCTATAACTTTGAAATATCCGTCTTTCAACTTTGAAATATCCTTCCTTAAATTCCTAAATTACATAAAATTAATGATTGATTTTAGCACTTCGTCACTTAGTTTACCCTGAGGCTCTCGAAGGGTCACTCGTCACTCATTTCATCTTCTGTCTCTTGATCAAGTATTTCTGCAAGACAACCTCAACTCCTTCCGCGATATCAATCTCTACAAAGTCAATATTCAACTGTCCACATTTTAACTTGATTTCGTTGTAATAAGTATGAATTCGTTCTTGAAAATTTGCCTTAACCTCCGAAGGTTGTAATTTCATTTCTTCCCCAGTTTCCATGTCAATCATTCGCAAAGGACGATTACCAAGTTCAAGTTCCAATTCACTCGATTTTTCTAAGGTGTGAAAAACAATAACCTCGTGCTTGTTATGACGTAAATGTTGCAAAGCTTCAATAAATTCACTTTCATTGCGTGTATCATCCAGTAAATCCGTGAATAAAAGAATTAAACTTCGTTTATGCGTGATTTCTGCTATGTCGTGGATGCAAGAAATAGTATTCGTTTGACTCATTTCCTTTGGGGAATAAGTATGTAAACGCTTTTCTAGTTCTTGGTAGATATAATGTTGGTGTGCAATGGATGATTTTGCTTGGGAGTGAACTTCTATGGTGTTGGAGAAGAATGAAATTCCAATTGCGTCGCGTTGTTTTTTGAGTAATTCAATGAAAGATGCTGCTGCAAGAATAGAGAATTCAAGTTTGTTTAAGTGTTCCGGTTTACCAAAATACATGGAACTAGAACAATCAATCACGATCTGACATCGTAAATTGGTTTCTTCGTCGTATTTCTTCGTGAATAATTTGTCCGTTTTACCGTAAAGTTTCCAATCTATGTGTTTGGTAGATTCACCCGTATTGTATAAACGATGTTCTGCAAATTCAACAGAAAAACCATGAAAAGGACTCTTATGCAGCCCTGTGATAAATCCTTCCACTACTTGTTTTGCTAAGAGTTCTAGGTTACCAAATTTTGCTAAATCCGCTTTGTTTACCTTATTCATGTTGTCTTGTGTTTTACAAAGATGTTGACCAATACGCCTAATAGAATGAAAAGTATACCTAAGATAGAAAGAAATGGTAAACTTTCGTCAAAAAAATAAAAGCCAATGAGGAGAGCATAGATGGAACCTAAGTATTGAAATGGACTTACTATCCCAATGTCCGCGGTCATGAAAGCACGTGTCATTAATACCTGAGCAATTTGTGTGAAAATCCCTAAAAGAAGTAGGTAAATCCATTCTTCGTATTGTGGAATAACAAAGTCAAAACACGACCAAATTCCCATAACAGGTAAAGAAAGCATTGGGAAATAGATTACAATGTTTAATGGAGTTTCGGTAGCTTTTAGTCGAACGACAGAGATGTATGCAATACCTGAAAACACAGCGGAAATAACTCCAACAATAATCCACGACCAAGAGATTTTAGAGGCAAGACTAGAAATTTCAAGTTTGGATAGTCCAATAATGAATACTCCAATAAGTGCGATGAAAATGCAGATCCATTGTGCGATGCTGATACGGTCTTTTAAAAAGATTGAAGCCAAAAGTATGGTAAATATCGGAGCTAGATATTGTAGGGTAGAGGCAATGGCGATTGGAAGGTGATGAATGGTGTAGAAAAATAAAGTTAATGCAATCATTCCTGAAAAACCGCGCACAAATAATCCTTTACGATTGGTACCTAAAATGGAAATATTACGTTTTCGTAATAGATACGCACTAATTGAAAAGGAAATGATGGATCGAAATAAAACTAATTCATGGGTTGGGAATTTGGAATAAGTTGGTAGAAAATCGATTTGTTCGTTACTTCCAAGAATTTTTACAAAGAAATTCACGACCATGAAGCATAGCCCAGAACCAATGATATAAAGTATTCCTTTTTTATTACTGAGCATGGAAAAATAAATAATGTTGTTATTTAATTAATTTAATGTTAACTTTATGTTAAGAAGTTTAATTTAATGTTAATAATCTAGAAGTCATGAAAACAAAAATAACGAATGTAATACTCTTTTGGTCATTTTGTATGATTACTAATATCGTTTTATCTCAAAGATCAAAAGAAGTAATGGATATTGATAGTAATATCTATCCTATTGTACGTATTGGTAAAACGGAGTGGATGACGGAGAATTTAAGGGTGCTAAGGTATAATAATGGAGATACAATTAAAGACAAACAAGTGAATGTTGTAAATCCAAATCCTTTATATACTGGTAGATACTATTCTTGGTTTGTTGTGAACGACAAAAGAAATGTTTGTCCAACAGGTTGGTCAGTACCGTCCGATATTGATTGGTATTATCTTGAAAATAAATTAGGAGGTGAAGATATTGCAGCAATCGACATGAAGTCTGATATGCAAGGTATTTGGGATGATTTTGATTACAACGATTTTAATTCCTCTGGTTTTTGTGCGTATCCTATTGGCTATGTAAATGAAAAGGGGAAACTTTCAAATGTTGGGATTCACGCGTATTGGTGGAGTTCCTCTGCTCAAAATGATAAGCAAGGAATTGGAAGAGCGATTGGTATAAATGAAGATAATGTTTACAAAGGCTTTGCGATGAAAGAGGATGGTTTGGCTGTGAGATGTTTTCGCTATGTTAAGTAATTGTTAACTATTTGTGACGAAATTTAATTTTTATTAATATTGTTCATATACATTTTTAAAATTCGTTATGAAAATCAATTTTTTAATCTTCATTTTTTTATTTGTTCTACACTTAGGTTTCTCACAAACGAACGGTTCTGGTTTAGTAGATGTAGAAGGAAATATATATAAGTCAATCGTTTTAGGTAAACAAGAGTGGATGATGGATAATTTAAAGGTGACAAAATACAACAATGGTCAACCTATTCCTCATATCCAAGATTCTACTGTCTGGAACGCTTGGAACAATGGTGCATATGTATATTATAAAAATGATACGAAGCATGGGGTTCTTTATAATTGGATAGTAATAAACGACAAAAGAGGGGTTTGTCCTACTGGATGGCACGTTCCGAGTTCAGATGAGTGGGATACTTTAGCTAAATTCCTTGGTGGTAACGATGTTGCAGGTGGTAAAATGAAAGCACGTTTGCATTGGGAAACACCAAATACTTCTGCGACCAACGAAAGTAGTTTTCATGCATTACCTAAGGGGATGTATGGAGTAAATGGTTCGTTCAATAATATTGGAAAAAATGCATATTGGTGGAGCGCAACGGAATATGGAGATGTAAGTGCATGGGGAAGAGAAGTTGGATTTAATGAAGCAGGACTTTTTACAGGTCATGGAGATAAAAGAGATGGACTTTCTATTCGATGTGTGAAAAATTAATTTTTGATATAGTTTTTTTTAGACCACCCCAACAGGTGGTCTTTTTTTTATCTTTACTTTTTTTGTTTTATGACTCCAATTGAATTTTATTCTCAAAGTAATATTACCCTCGAATCTGAAAAATTAAGAATAGATAAAAAACTTCCGATTTTTAGAATTGTTCGACTTACAATTTTTTTAGTAAGTTCTGTTTTTTGTTATTTCTTTTTTGGTAACCTTCTTGCGTTTAGCCTGACAATCATACTTTCAATCGTTCTATTTTTAATTGTCATTTCTAAATACACGAATCTGAAATTAAAACATGAAATTGTTTGCCAAAAAATAAAATTGATTGACAATGAAAAAAAATCTTTGAGTGGAGATTTTACTGGATTTCATGCTGGTGAAAAATACATAGATCCAACACATCCTTTTTCTAATGATCTCGATATTTTTAAGGCCAACGGTATTTTTTCTTTTTTAAATAGGACAACGAGTGAGCTAGGTGAAAAACAGCTTAAAGATAGATTGTTATTCGGTAGTGATAGTCCTGAAGTAGTAGCTGAAATTATTCGCAAAATTGCAGAACACATGGAATGGACGTTTCAGTTTCGTGCTGTAGGGTCCTTAAATTCTAGAGAAAAAGCGAAAGATAAGTTGTTGACTTCCTTTCAATGGGAATTGATAACATCCAAAAAATGGTTTGCGATACTGAAGGTTATCATTCCTATTGTCTCATTTTCTTCTCTATGCTTGTATAATTTTGATTTTATTTCAGGAGGAATGTTTTCCTTTTTAATAGTGCTATGTCTTTTTCCTGCTTCGTTAGAATTACGAAACACGAATGCTCTAATGAATCAGATTTCCGAATTAGAAGACAGAAGCAAAATTCTAAAAGAGCAAGTGTTTTCAATTCAAAAATATTTTGGATCGAATGAAGCGCATTTAGCTTGGATTGATTCAATTGTAGGTTTTAATTCTTCTCAAATGCTAATTCAAATAAATGAATTACAAAAATTAATAAATCGTCTCAATACTAGAAATAATATGTTGTTAGGGATGGTGTTAAATGTCTTCCTAGCTTGGGATATTCAACTTCGAATTGCGTTTTTTACATGGAAAAATAAAAATAGTCATGAAATTGAACAATGGGAAAAGGGATTAGCAGACTTGGAAGGGTTTGTTTCTGCGGCCACAGTTCGATTTAATTATCCAGAAACTATTTTTGCTTCGTTTGACTCCAGTCAGGAAGTAATCGTGAAAGGATTAATTCATCCTCTTTTGGCAAATAAAAAAAATGTTTCAAATAATTTCGAATTACTCAATGATCAACAGTATATGATTTTAACAGGTCCAAACATGGCAGGTAAGAGTACCTACCTTCGGGCTGTTGGATGTGCTATTATTTTTGCAAATGCAGGATTTCCTGTCTTTGCAGAGGAGTTTACTTGCGCTAAATTAAAGCTGTATACCTCGATGAGGACAACAGATGATTTAAATGAGAGTAGTTCTTATTTCTTCGCTGAATTGAATCGATTAAGAATGATAATGGATGCAGTAGAATCAAATGAAAAAGTCTTTGTTTTGTTAGACGAAATTCTTAAAGGGACAAATAGTAAAGATAAAGAAGAAGGATCTTATCTTTTTATGGAAAAAATGAAGCGATTAGGAGCTCAAGGTATAATAGCTACACATGATTTATCTTTATGCGCGTTAGAGAATAGTCAAAATGGATTTTACACAGCCCATTTCGATTCTATGATAGAAAATGACACCTTGTTTTTTGATTATAGACTGAAAAAAGGGGTGTGTCAAAATATGAATGCGTCTTTTTTGTTAAGAAAAATGAAGCTGACGTATTAAATATGGATATACGAATAGTT
>CANGOF010000028.1 GCA_947455515.1 Flavobacteriia bacterium | reverse complement strand
GCAGTGTTTATTCACGAAGCGAAAAAGATGAAAAAATCAGAGTTTATTCGCTGGTTTGGAATCACACGTTACTTGGATAGTCTATTAAAACGTTTTCAGAAAGAACCACATGGCTTACCGAATTTATTCATTTCTGGGAGACAAGACCACATGTTTATCGAAGATGTGAAGAAAATGGCAAAATTGGAACCACAAGGTACAATGGCTGTGGTAGAAAATTGTGGACACATCGTCAACATCGAACAAGCGGAAGAATTTAATCGTATAACCTTGGAGTGGTTGCGTGGGAGGTAAAAAAAAGACCCTATACTAGATAAGGTCTTCAATTTAAAGGACTGTCTAGGAATTAACCCTGCTTATTAGCTGTCCAGGTTTCAACCCTGTCCTTTGAATGTTTTTACTACAACAAAATTATTATTATTTTGGAAAAGTATCAATCATTTCTTCCTTTTTATTTTTAAAAATGTATAAAGTCGAAATGTCATTTTCAAAAGTGATTATGCATTGTCCATCACTTACTACGAAATTTTCATTTCTCATTGCTGTAATTATAGTTACCTCAAAATTATTAAAATCCAAAAAATGATACTCAACAACTACGTTTAATGTTTCAGGATCGTTACTTTGTTCTTTTAGTACAATTCTTATGTTTCTTGCTTTAGGAGGCGGAAAATTTATAAATATAAAACGTGAATGTTTTAAGGTGTAATAGATTAAATGTTTAATTGATTTTTGAATTAATTCTTCTATGTAAATAATTTCTATGTCTTTTCTTTCTCCAAATTCATCTCCAAAATTAACTCGATTTAAATAGTGTTTGTCAATCCAAAGTTCAATGGTTAATCGTTCATCTAA
Organism: Flavobacteriia bacterium; assembly: GCA_947455515.1. Taxonomy (GTDB): domain Bacteria; phylum Bacteroidota; class Bacteroidia; order Flavobacteriales_D; family Crocinitomicaceae; genus CANHVK01. The sequence continues at coordinate 29,458 of CANGOF010000028.1, read as the reverse complement.
ATTCTTTAAAAATTTTGCATTTTTGGATGCCGCATTTGTTTGAAAATATTCACCATAATTAGATTGTATAGTTAAGTTAGTATCTGTGTGCGTTTTGATTCTAGGTCTTTTTGATTTCATTTAGTTAGTTGTTTAACTAAAGTTAAGAAATTAAAAAATACAAAAATTGAGTATTTATACGTGATTTTAAAGTGGTTGTTATTAGAATAATTTAAGAGCATAGCCTCTTTGACTGGTTGCGATGGAGGTAAAAAAAATACCTTATACATATTAATTTACTCCAAATTTTTGATTTTTATAATCAATTATGACAACATTATTTAGGAAATTAGCATTTCCTGTAATACCCCAAATTTTAAGCATAAAATAGAGCAGTTTAAAGTTGAAATTTTTACAATAATAAACTTTAGAGGATACTATTTTATTGGAACCAAACGTGATTTCTTTATCTATCGTTTTTTCATAGATAGTAAGTTTTTTACCCCAACTATTTACCTCTAATTGATCAACAATTTTACGATTTGCTATTTTTCGGGCTCTTCTAGGTGTGGTAATAAGACTAAACATACTTGAACCTGTATCGAACATTAATCGTTCATCTTGACCATCAATTTGAAAATGAATAAATATTCTCCCGTTTTGTTGTTCAAAATTTGAAAATGAGGCTTTTTGTAATGTAGTAGGAATTGAATCCTGTATACAAAGTCGATTGTTTGGATAGTCTATTATAAGTATTTTGTTTTTGAAAATGTCAGGGGCTAAAGTACCTATTAGTATTGGCTTTTCATTCGTTGAATCAATTACAATTGAATTTCCAAAGTTTTTATATAAGCCTATATTTCTTAATCCTAAATCCATATTTCCAAGATTTAAATTAATATTTTTTATCATTGGATTTTTTGAGTTATTAATCCAAAAGGTTGAAGTCGTATCAATTTTTTGTTTTAAATCGGGATGTGTTGAAAGTATTTCACTTATATTTTTCTCGTAAAATAAGGTTTCAACAGCGCCCAAATCAAGTTGTAATCCAAAGTTATAAGGTAGATTGTCAATCTTAACAGGAACAACGATTGCTAATTTGTCAAAATATTTAGTTCCTATACTATCTCCATGCCATTGAAAAGGAATCCAATTTTGCGCTAGTAAGGGTTGTGCTACTAAAATTGATAGAAAAAAGACAAAGTGTAAATATTTATTTTTCATTGGTTTATAGTTGTTTCAAAAGAATTCTTTTGTAAATATAAAAAAAACAAGTAACCGAGTGACCTTTGACTGATTGCGAAATAAATAGTTGATAGTATCAAATGATAGTATCAATATTGAAATTCAAATCAATTATTAATTGTACTCCTGATTTTAATCAAATTTTTATCTGAGATAAAAAAATACCCCTTCATCCTATTTTCCCCTCCAAATTCTGGTTCCGTTTTCTTATATGCCTTATATGGTTTAATAACCGAATTAACAAAAACTTCACATACTAGCCATGTTCGTACAATGTCGAGTAGTTACTTTTACTTCAGTAGGTTCAAGTAAATGTAATGGGTGATGTGAACAAGGAAAACTACGTTTGGTGGAAACACGGTGTCGTTTATCATTTATACGTTCGAAGTTTTAAGGATAGCAATAACGATGGAATTGGCGACTTACGAGGAATCATTGAACGTTTTGACTATTTGGTTCAGTTAGGGATTAAAGCAATTTGGCTTTCTCCGATTTATGAATCACCGATGAAAGATTACGGTTACGATATTGTTAACTATCGTGCCATAGATCCTTCCTATGGTACCATGGAAGATTTCAAAGAACTGTTAGCACTCGCGCATACACATGACATCAAAATCGTCATGGATATGGTGATGAACCATACTTCCAACGAACATCCTTGGTTTCTGGAATCGCGTTCATCAATCGATAACCCCAAACGTGATTGGTACATCTGGAAAAACAAGCGCAATGGAAAAGTGCCGACCAACTGGCGTTCTGCGTTTGGTGGTAGTGCTTGGCAGTGGGATGAATCTACCCAACAATATTACCTCCATAGTTTTTTGAAAGACCAGCCCGATTTAAATTGGAGAAACAAAGAGTTACACCATGCATTTTTTGAGGAAATTCGTTTTTGGTTAGACCTCGGCGTAGATGGTTTTCGCTTGGATGTGATTAACTACATCGTGAAAGATGAAAAATTTCGAGACAATCCTTTCATCAAATGGGGAAGACCTACCAAAGATCGCTTGTACAGTAGGAATAGAGGTTCTTCGATTAAAATTGTTCGGAAACTAAGGCAATTATTGGATACGTACGAAGATAAAATGTTGGTGGGTGAAATTTATACGCCACCACCTGGAAATAATGCGACAGTTATTAATTACCTTGGAGAAGGGGATAATGCACTGCACTTGGCGTTTGACTTTTCCTTGATTTTCCGTTTTTGGAATGCGAAGAAGTACTATAAATGCATTGAAACGTGGGAACGAAATTTACCAGAAAAAGCATGGCCGAGTTATGTGTTGAGTAATCATGATTTACTGCGTAGTTACAACCGACTAGGAATTGGTAGAAATAAAGCAGAAAAAGCACATATTGCCAGTATTTTATTGATTACGCTTCGCGGAACACCCTTCATCTATTATGGTGAAGAAATTGGCATGCAAAATCAGAAAATTCGACGCAAACACATCAAAGATCCAATCGGTAAAAAATATTGGCCCATATTTAGTGGGCGAGATAAGTCGCGTACCCCCATGCAGTGGTCGGCAGAAGATTTTGGTGGATTCTCTACGGTGAAGCCTTGGTTACCAATCAATCGAAATTTCTACCGCGTCAATGTGGAGATGCAAGCTATTGAATCCAATTCATTATTAACACATTATAAGACATTAATCAAACTACGAAATACATTTTCAGCGCTTTCCCATGGGAATTTAACGTTTTTACAACAAGGAGAACAAGGAGTATTAGGATACACGCGGATTTACGAAGAGCAAGAGATTTACATATTACTTAATTTCAATTATGCCAAACGTACGATTTCCATTCCGAGCGATGAGAGTTGGAAGATTTTGTACACAACACATCCCCACGACGAAAATACATGTCAAGATTTTATCGAGTTAGAGAAATTTGAAGGGATTATTTTATTGAAAATGGAATAGTGACTTTTACAACTTCTTATTCTCAATCATTAATTGGTAAGCTGGCATAATCTGTATAGATTTCCCATCTTTTTCTACTTCCTCTTCTTGATCCATTGTGATTATGTATCCTTTACTCAATTTGAAATAATCCATTGCTGCGACTAATCCGTTGATTTCTCGTTTGCGGGTGTCTGAATTGCTTAAATCATAACAAACTTGTATCGCTTGAATAGGTTGGTCGCGATCGAAAACGATGAAGTCACATTCTGTTTTTTGATTGTAATAAAAAAGGGAATCTCCATATAGTTTACGTAACCAAACAAACACCAAGTTTTCTAGTAGTCTACCATGATTGTCCGAGAATTGATAACTTATAACGCTTAACAATCCGTTGTCGATGGAATAGATCTTTTTATCTCCCATCTCTCGGTTGACAACAGAATAATCAAATTTATATAAGCGAATTCCTAAGTAAACAGCTTCTATGTATTCTAATATTTCGTAAAGAGTGTCTTTGCTGACTTTGACTCCTTGAGACTTTAATTCGTTATATATTTTGTTTAGTGAAAAAGGCGTACTTATATTGCCCATCAGTTTTTGGATGAAGTATTTTAAGGCAAATATTCGTGTTACACCATAACGCTCCACGATGTCTCTAAATAACAATACTTGGTAATAATCTGCGAGTATCTGGTTGCGTTGTGATTCTGTTCTTGAAACACATTCTGGAAAACCTCCTTGTTTTAAAAAATGATTGAATTCGTGTATCATCAACGCTTTTTGACGGTCGCCTTTGTAGTTTTTATCAATTTTTTTAAACGTTAAATATTCCGAAAAATCCAATGGAAATAGTTCGTAAAGCAATGTTCTTCCTCGTAAAGAGGTTGCTATTTCACTCCCTAATTGTTTCGAATTCGAGCCTGAGATGTATATGTTTTGCGTTTCATTGTCGTAAATTCTTCGTACAAATTTATCCCAATGGTCGATGTTTTGTATTTCATCAAAAAAGAAATAACATTCTTCCATGTTGTGGTTTGGGTAGAGTTCACGATAGGCTTGCATGATTAAGTCTAATTCTTCTGTCTGAAGCATTAATCGTTCATCGTCAAAACTAAAAAACAACGTTTTGTTAAGCGGAACATTGTTTTTCAAAATCAAATTTCTTGTTTGCTTTAACAACGATGTTTTTCCGCACCTTCGTACACCGCTCACAACGATGATTTTCTCTGTGTCGATGGGTAATTCCATGTCGCGAGGTGTCAGCCTATCCAGTTTTGTTGAATTGTGCTGCTGAAGTATGATCTCTTTTATGGATTGTTTACGACTCATTTCTGCTCCTTTTTTTTACTATAAAGGTAACTAATTATTTTTATTTTAATATATTATTTTTTTCAATTTTCAATTTTTAATCATTTTTTAAAGTATAAATATTCTATTATTTTCCTTTTTTTAAGGATAATATTTCAATTTTTATCTTTTTTAATTTTTGAATATTTTACTTATAATTCACAGTTAATCTCATCCATTTCGTGAATCTGTCAACAACAATCTACATTTTATCAATCTGTAATCTGTAATCATATTCATAATTCGTTTTTTCCTTCTTATTTTTACAATTCGATTGATTTATTCCATCACTCGTCACTCTTAACTCGTCACTTTAATTATGGTTACTTCCCCGAAAAACATTCAAATCGCCGCCTACAACTACAACCTTCCCGACGAGCGTATCGCAAAATATCCTTTAGAGCAACGCGATTTATCCAAATTACTCGTTTACAAAGCAGGAGAAATAGAAGAAAGTACCTATCGTAATCTTCCTTCGTTGTTACCGAACGATTCTTTGTTAATCTTCAACAACACCAAGGTCGTCGAAGCGCGTATGTTGTTTCACACGTTCACTGGTGCGGTGATTGAATTGTTTTATTTGGAAGCAGTATCCGAAGCGATTGACGCTGCCATGGCAATGGGATGTACCAAAACGATTGCTATTAAATGTTATGTAGGGAATGCCAAACGTTGGAAGCATGGACCGTTGAAGCGCGAAGTGACTTGGAACGGACAAACCATCGAAGTGACAGTATCTGAGAAAGAACGGGTTGCGGATTATTACCATGTGACCTTGTCGTGGACACCGGCAGATGTTGTTTTTGCGGAGGTGTTACATGCCTTTGGAAGTATTCCATTGCCACCTTACTTGAAACGCGAAACAGAAGCGAGCGACCTAGAACGTTACCAAACCGTTTTTGCGAAAGAATTAGGTTCCGTAGCAGCACCAACTGCTGGACTTCATTTCACCGAAAATATTGTGAAAGAACTCGCTCAAAAAGGAATAGATACGACGCAAGTCACACTACACGTTGGAGCAGGAACGTTTAAACCTGTCAAAAGTGAATCGATTGGAGAACACGAAATGCACGGTGAATACTTGGATGTTTCGACAGAAACTATCCAAAAATTATTGAATGCACTCGACACGAAAAAAATTGTAACGGTGGGAACAACCTCCACGCGTACCATCGAAAGTTTGTATTGGTTAGGAAGAAAAGTCTTTTTTCAACCAGAAATTACCCAACATCATTTGGTTGTAGGGCAATGGGAGCCGTATGAAACGACAGAGCTATGTTCTTCCAAAGAAGCCTTAGAAGCCTTGTTAACTTGGTTAGAGCGCAACAAATTGACATCTATTTTATCCAAAACACAAATTATCATTGCACCAGGGTACACCTTTCGTATCATCCATGGACTCATCACTAATTTCCATCAACCAGAAAGTACCTTATTGTTGTTGATTTCAGCCTTGATTGGCGAAGATTGGAAAAAAGTGTACGATTATGCCTTGGAAAATGACTTCCGTTTTCTAAGTTACGGGGATGGTAGTTTGTTGTGGGGGAGGTGAGATTGTATACCATAGGGATGCAATTCATTGCGTCCCTATGGGGATGGAAGTTTGTTGTGGGGGAGGTGATAATACTATTGTAATTACACATTCTTTTTTGTAAAATTGTTAGTAAAACAATCTATTTTATGCAACAGCTACTTTTAAATATTAGTGATACCAGTCAAGTTTCTAAACTTATGAGTTTGTTGAATACCCTTAATTATGTAAAAGTGGAACCTTATTGTGAGGAAAATTTGATTGTTTCAGAAATTGAAAAAAATCTAATGCGAGAAAGAGTTAGTAAGGCAAAAACGGAGGATTTTAATAATTGGGATAATTTTATTGATTCTTTCGATAAGTAGTTGAAGAACTAAAACTCATTTATATTTGGGGATTTCGATATGCCCCTCTAATCCTGAGAATTGGCCTAGAACGAAGTGATTTTAATAATTTTGTTTAAAGAGATCGTGCAGGAATACAATCCCAGCACAGCGTGTTAATTAATTTGAAAGCAATTATTTTTTTCGTAAATTTGAGTATCATTCATTTAATTTCTGAGTCATGCGTATTACATTAGACATACAAGATGGGAAGGCATTAGCTTTTTTAAACTTTATCCAAAGTCTAGATTTTGTTACGATTAATTCAGAAGAATCTGCGAACGAAAAAGAGTTTGTTCTTTCGGATGAACAATTAAATTTATTGGAAGAAAGACGAAACGATCGTATGCAAGGAAAGAGTCAAACATATTCCTGGGATGAGGTTGTTTCATCACTAAACAATTCTGATAAAAAGTAAATTTCAAGAATGAAGAAGAATTTCATAATTGAAATTGAGGAAAGAGCAAAATTGAAATTTCAGAAGCTTTTGATTGGTATGAAAACGAACAGTCTGGATTGGGAGTAACTTTTATCGAAGCTTTACAAAGTGCTTTCAAAACAATACAAAAATCTCTAAACGGATACACTAAGTATCGATACCATAGACAATTTCTAGTAGCCGGTTTTCCTTATGTAATTTTATATGAAATTGTTAAGGACATGATGTACATCGATACCGTTTTTCATACGAGCAGAAATCCGATGGATAAAATTAGATGATGATTTGTTTTTAAAAGTAGAGTGATATTTACAAACTAGTGTAGGATTACAAATCCAACACAGCAGATAAAAAACAACTAAGTATTTAGCAAATTCTCAATAATTTTTTTTAAATGGGTATTTTCCTCCCTTAGTTGTGATATAAGCTGTTCATATAGGACTTTGTTATCTTTTACTTCTTCATTAGGGACATTATTATTTATTACCAATCCATTACCAGTTTGGTTATTCATAACATTGAAAACCATACTTTCATTAAAGGCTATTATCTCTTCTGGTTTCATCCCTAGCTCCTCTGAAATCTTCTCTAACTTAGAGAAAGTTATTTCTGTTTCTCCCAATTCCATTCTACTATATGCACTTTGAGATAAGCCTAATGAACTTGCCATATGTTCCTGAGTTAAATTTCTTAATTCTCTAAGCTTTTTTATTTTGTATCCAATATTAAGTTCATTCATAAACTATTTAATTTGCTTATAAAGATAAAAGATTAATCTTAACACTTCATAAATTATGATTATAAATCATAATTTATGAATTTGCGTTCATTTATAAAGAATGTCTACCAATTAAATTTACAATTACAAAATCATAAAGTATGGTAATAGAAGTTAAAGGTAAATTTCTTGATGTTACAAAATCTAGAATAGGCGTGAAAGATTATTATGAAAGATTTGAATTATCTACAATAGTTGGTGAAACTTGGATGATTGGCTCATCGGAATGGTTTGGAAAAATTGCAAATGATGAGATAAGTTTGGAAAGAAAAGGACCAGATTTTAACAATTATATCTGGAACATTATTCCTGACAATTATAGTGAAGATATAAAGAAAATTATTTTTGAAGCAATTGAAGAAAAAATAGCCTCACTGTAATTGGTTGCATTCGTTCTATACAGTGTTTAAAACTATTGATAATTATATTCTAAATACTTTGAATGGCAGTTATAATGTTGAACTATAAATCTTTTAACAACCAACTTATTTTACATTTTTTTCATTATCTACTCAATTCATGAAATACATAAACACAATTATTTTCATTTTTATTGTAAACATAATTCTTTCTCAAAACTTTAACATTGGTTATAAGGATGGATTCAAAGAAGGATTTTGTATGGATAAAAATAACAATACAGGTACATATCTTGGGTGTGTATCTCCTGTCGTCACTCCACCGTATCCAAGATCTACAGAATCAATTAACAACTATTTAGATGGCTATAATAGAGGATTGGTTGATGGTGTGAGAAGGAAAGAACAAAATAGTAAATCAACAAACCTAAACTCTAGTTATTACATTCCAGAATACACACCATTCACACCTGATTTAGAATTTTATTATAAACTAATGAAACAAAAATCAGAAAATGCAAATAAAATACAAAACAACAATAATGAGAATAATAAGACCTCAAGTGAATTAGGAAATCATATTAAAGAATTTTATGAAAATTACAATTCTATAGAAAATATAGAAATCAGAAAAAGATATATACAATTATTAGATGAAACATATAATAGTTTTAGTAGTTACCCTGCTAAAATACCTAATGGAGTTTATAATGTAACTGTTATTCCAATTGGGGAATTTAATCACATATATGAAAATTCAACTGTTACTGTTCAAGACAACAAAATAATAAGAGTAAGAACTAAAAATTATTGGGATATAAAAAGTTCATATTCTTCTAGCTACACCAACATATATTTCCCTAGACATAATTATACTTATGAATTTTTTGTTGATTTTGGAATCAATAACAATTCAAATAATATTAATAATGGATTTGCAAATTATTATGTTGAAACCAAATTGAATAGTAAAAATTATATTGCAAAAAGTTATTACAAAATTTACTTCAATGATTTCATCAGAGATTATAATAACTGCCTTGAAAAGCTTGAAAAATTAAAGCAAGACAGAGCCAAAAAAAATCTGAACAAAAAAGTATTAGATGGTTGGCAAGATGCAATTATAACTAATAACATTGATTTTTTTGATGTGAGAAAAGTCTATGTACAGAATAACAAAATGATTAAATGGATTGGAGGGCAAGGAAATGAAATTGTAGTAAATGGTGGCGGTGAAATAAATTATTTAAACACAACAGCAATAGTTATTAGACCAAGAATCACAGATGATGTTTTTTATGAGAATACATTTTTATACAACGAAAAAAAAGATGTATATGATGTGTATTTTGAGTAAAACTCTATTTAAAATTAACTTCAAATTTGAAATAAATAATTTTTTTCAATTTATTACCTTAGTAAAACACTTTAAAACATTACACCTATGTATCTATTAATTTCTCTTGCTGTTATCTACCTCATATTTCGTATTGTTCGAAACAATCAAACCTATAAACGCGATTTAAAAGAATATATCCCATACTTCAAAAAGAGAATTGATTTAGCGCATGCCGAAGCCGAAAAAATATTGATAGAACAAAGAGTAGACAGAGGAATGGGGTATGTTCATAAATTACATGGACTTCAAAAAAGTATATTAAAAGAGAAATACAAAATTAACTGGAAAACACCCGCAGAAATGAATAAACATATAATCTTCGATTAATATCTAATTGTCGAATATTATATCATTTATCTACCACCGCATCCAACTGTTGTGGAATTAGTGCTTCTCCTTCACAATCACAACAAATTTCTCCTCCTGCAAATGAATTTGCTTCTCCTTTTCTAATTTCAGTTGCAGTATATGCAGTAGTGTTGTTATTGTTTTTCCTATCAGAAAAGTACGTTAGCAATCCAATAAATTTATAGTCTTTTAATTCAAAAACGCTATAATCGTACTTACAGTCTTTAGCTTCGTTTGGTATTTTCTTTTTAATTTTTCTGATTAGCTTTTTCCAAATGTTTTTATTAATTACTAATAATTTATCATTGTTTGAACTTGTATAAATGCCAGCTTCGCTTGTTAAAGTGAATTTTTCTCCGTTAACCCCAAGTGCCTCACTAATTCTAACAAGAGATGAATCGTCAATTACTTTAGCAATTGCAACAGTATCTTTATTAGGATTAGTTATTGTTTTTTTTAAACCTTTAGAATTTTTGTCATTTGTTACTATATAATAGGTCACAATTCCAATTACTGATAGTCCTATCAATCCTAAAATGAATTTTGTAATCTTATTCATATTTTATATTATTTTGGTTCTAAGTATGTCATTCTGTTGTAATTGTATTCCTGCACCATTTTAAATTTTACCCTGAGCTGGTCGAAGGACAACTAATCTTCAAAGTTTCAACTTTCTCAATTGTTCCATTTTCACATTTCCCAATTGCTACATTATCCAATTTTCAAATAAACTAATCTTCAAATTTTCAAATTGAATCAATCTCCTTCATATACATCTCACGATCAAATTCCTTCTCACTTTTTGCAATTACCAAGGTCGCGACACCGTTTCCGATAATGTTGGTTATCGCGCGCGATTCACTTAAGAATTTATCAACTCCCAATAAGAACGCTAAGCCTTCCACGGGAATTTTGTTGTGTAAGGAAGCTAGGGTAGAGGCTAATACCACGAATCCACTTCCGGTGACACCTGCAGCACCTTTGGAGGTAATCATCAATAATCCAATGATGAATAAAATTTCACCGAAAGAAAGGTGAACATTGAATAATTGGGCAATGAAAATGACAGACATCGATAAATAGATGGCTGTTCCGTCTAAGTTGAACGAATAGCCTGTTGGGACAACCAACCGCACGACAGAAGCCTTGCAACCTAATTTCTCCAATTTCTCCATCAAGTTCGGTAGGGCAGTTTCAGAGGAGGATGTGCCAAAAACAATTCCGATTTCCTCACTGATGTATTTTAAGAATTTCCAAAGGTTCAATTTGTAGATCCACATGATGAATCCAAGAACCAAGAACACAAACAAAAACATGGATAGGTAAACACTTCCAACAAGTTTTCCAAGTGGTAATAAAGTGTGAATACCATATTTCCCTACAGCGCCAGCAATTCCTCCAAAAGCACCAAGCGGAGCTAAATACATTACCATTTTTAAAATCTTGAAGACAAATTTGGATGCTTTGTCCAATTTTTCGACAATGACTTCGCGTTTGGGAGAATAGGTTAAAATAATTCCATAAGCAATCGCTAAGCACAAAATGATGATGCTCAGGTTGTTTAGGATGAATTTCCCGATGGAGAATTCCGGTTTCTTCGTGTATTTTGTAATGTCGTTTTCTGCTAATAAGGAAATATCGATGTGACCCGGTTTGAGGACATACGCCAAAACTATACCGATCGTTAATGCGAGCGTGGTGACAATCTCAAAATAAATCAAGGATTTCAACCCGATTTTCCCGACTTTCTTTAGGTTTCCAATGGAACTAATGCCCAATACAACTGTCAAGAAAATTATAGGAACAACAAATATTTTAATGATGGTGACAAAAGCTTCTCCAACCACTTTCATTTTTACACCTAACTCAGGATTGTAATGTCCCAAGGCGATACCAGCAATTAAAGCTAGTAATACGTAGAATGTTAAGTGGGTGAATATTTTTTTCATTGGAATTAGCTTAAACGTCCAATTAAGAACATGGTTGGGATTTTGGAAAGGTCATAGGCATTTTCTCTCCAGTCTTTTACGCGCATGGTACGTACCGACTCGTCGTGAATCGTTAAATCCGAAGCAATACAAATGTATGTTTCGTCCATCAACTCGTTCAACATGTCTTCTAAAATGTGCATATTACGGAATGGAGTGTCCATGAATATATGCGTCATACGTGTTTTACGTGCAGAGATTTCAAACTCACGTAATTTGCGAATACGTTCTTTGCGTTCGCGTGGCAAGTATCCGTGAAACGTAAATTCTTGTCCGTTGAAACCACTACCGATCAATGCTAATAGGATGGAGGAAGGTCCGACTAATGGACCAACACGCAATCCTTGTTGGTGTGCTAATGAAACTAAGTTTGCGCCTGGATCAGCAATACCAGGACAACCAGCTTCTGAAATGATACCTACATTATTTCCCTCACGAATTGGAACCAACATTTTGTTTAAGTCCTCTGGAGCAGTATTGTTTTTCAACGTAAAGAAAACAGAATCATCAATAGGAAACTCTCTATCTAATTTACGCAAATAACGTCTTGCACTTTTCACATCTTCCACAGCGAAAAAACGTAAACCACGAATTAACTCGATTACATCTGCTGGAATCAAGTCTTTCGTTGTTTCGCCTCCTAAAGTTGTTGGTACTAAATATAATTTTCCGTGACTCATATCAATGTGTTGTTTTTAATTTTTTGTATAATCGTATTCGTTGCTTTGTCTACAAGGTCGTAAACGTGTTCAAAGTCTTTGCTTGTTCCATAATATGGATCTGGCACATTCGCTTCTTCTTGGTCTGTAATTTCACTCAAAAGCAAATGCACTTTTTGTTTGTCTTCCACTGTTCTAGCCAACGAAAGAATATCGCGTTTGTTGTTTTTATCCATCGCGAAAATCACGTCGAACTGTTCAAAATCCGCAGCAGTAAATTGTCGTGCCTTCAAAAAACTGATGTCTGTGCCTCGTTCTTTCGCTGTAGCTATCATTCGTTGGTCAGGTGCCGAACCAGCATGCATGCCAATCGTTCCTGCAGAATCTACTTCCACAGCTAAATTTTGTTCGTTGACTTTTTGGCGTAATAACCCATCCGCGATTGGCGAACGACAGATATTACCCAAACAAACCATTAATATTCTCATAATTAGAAATGATGAATTCTATCTGTAAAAATAAGGATTAATTTTGAACCTTTTGGAGAGTTGAAGCGTTCAGATAAATGCGAATCAAATTTAGTACGTAGACTCTCGACAATCAATGAATTGGTTTATCTTAAAATATTCTTATTTACAATGTTCATAACTAAATTAAATCGAATGTAGGAAGAGTAATTTGTCCCTAAATTCCCTAAGTTTTTCGTTTGTACGACTGGGAAATAGACACCAAAAACTGTTTTTAGCTTTATACCAATTCCTAAATCTGCATAATAATTAGTAGTACCACTTGTGTTTATTATTCCTAAGTCTCCAAAAGCGCCTATATATTTATTCACATAAGGCAGATTCGAGAATACATTTAAACTCGACATCCAATTTGAAGAAACAATGGAATTTAACGAGCCAAATCCTCCCATATCATTGTTTCGTTGGTGAGAGTATAGATTAGTTCTACTACTTCTATCAAAATAATATTCCTCAAAATACAAGTCTTGTGCACCAGTACTTCCACTCAAACCAAAACTTAATCGGTTTCGTTCTTCTATTACTGAGGAGGTTAACGAATATATTTTCCCTGCGAATACTCTAATGTCAATTTTTTTATCTTTTGAAATTACTTTTTGCGTGTAATTTAACTCGATCGAGTTTCTGCCTAATTGACTGGAGGAACCATAAAGTGTGGATACTAAGTTTTCATTGCGAAGGGTATAAGAGAATTTACGGTGGAAATCTTCATACTTTCCGGTTAGTTTTACCAAACCTCCAAATTCACTTAAATTTGAATGCATTTTACCATAATTCGTATAAGTCCCAAGTAAAATTAGGTTATGCTTAAAACCGTTAGGTGTATTATTACCCAAAGTGAAATTTAAATAAGGAGAAATGTTTTGGTAAGAATTAGAAGGAATAACCTGTAATGGATCTAAGCCAAAAGATTTAATGGAAACACCTAAATTTATTTTAGATACATATTTTTTAGGCAAAAACGAGTAGTACATTTCTCCCATACCGACTAGGGATTTTGTTGCAAAGGAATATTGTGGTAATAGGAAATACTGAAACTTTTGCATTGGAATCGCAAAGTTGTGTAATGCTACTCCTACATTCGTTTTATTAACTTCATTATAACTAACCATTGGTAACCAAAAAATAGAGGAATACTTGCTTTCATGATCGCCAGTAAGCATTTCAAAACGCAAAGGTTCTATTTTGTTAAATAACAAACTTTGTTTCCATCGGTTGTTGGAACGATTTATTTCCGGAATATTTTTAGCGGAATCTATAATAAATTCATCTAACATTGGGTGAGTAAAAACAATAGTTTGTTTGTTTTTTAATGAATCTATCCATTTCGATTCAATGAAATTTCCATTTTGATAGGCACTAACTTCTACAGGTCCATTAATTTGACCTTTGTTTTTAATAGTGACAAAACTTCTATCTCCCTTTATTTTTACACGAGAAATTTTATAATCAATGTAATTTTTTGAATTAATTAAATCGATAAATAACCATGTTAATTTCTTTCCACTTTCACGCTCATATACTTCTTGTATGTCTTTTGGTTGTGGGTGTTTAAATTTCCATTGATCGAAGTACTTTTGAGAACAACGATCGAATACACTATCCCCTAAATATGCTTTTAGGTAATTGAATATTAAGCCTGTTTTACCATACATGATCATGCCATAATTATTTTCACTGAATTTTTCGGAATGTGTTTCAATAGCTTGATCCATACCTAAACTACTTATAGATGTGTAAAACAAATCGATTTGTGCTCTATAATTCAAATGTTTTAGGTGAAACAAACTTTGGAAGTTATCGGAAGTGAATTCATTTGTTGGATATTTAGTCATGAAATAACGATTTTCATTAAAGGTGTTTATTCCTTCGTCCATCCATCCATGTGTGCGTTCGTTGGATCCTAAAATTCCATAAAACCAATTGTGACCTACTTCGTGAACGATAACTGCTTCTAAGCGTAAGGCAGAATAGGTATTACCAATCACTGTTATCGTAGGATATTCCATACCTCCTCCAGCACTTATAGTTCCATCAATAGCGGTAACATTATCGTAAGGGTAATCTCCATTCCATAAAGAATAGTAGTAGGTTCCATCGTTGATGTATTCGATCGACTTCATCCATAATTCAGCATTTTTAGGTGTGAACATAGCCCAACTAGTCACTTCTCGTTTGGAATGAGGTAGAGTAACTGTCCCTTTTTGAACTAAAAAACGTTTATCCGCAAACCACGCAAAATCATGCACGTTTGTTTGTGTATAACGAATGGATTTGAAAACGG
The DNA here is from genome assembly GCA_947455515.1 of Flavobacteriia bacterium. Classification (GTDB taxonomy): domain Bacteria; phylum Bacteroidota; class Bacteroidia; order Flavobacteriales_D; family Crocinitomicaceae; genus CANHVK01. Next base: position 14,279 of record CANGOF010000028.1, on the reverse strand, counting down.
TATCCGTAGGAGGGAACTTGTTTTCTAATGCTTTATCTGTATTTTGCTTTAAAATGAAATTACTTGTGTCGATTTTTTGGTTTAAAAATGCAATTTCACTTTCCGTCTGTAGGTTACCTGTAGCTCCGACAACATAATTTTTTGGTAAATGTATGGTTACATCAAAATCTCCATACTCAGAATAAAATTCACCCTGATCTAAATAAGGCATTTGATTCCAGCCATTTTTATCGTAAACAGCTGGTTTTGGATACCATTGGGTAATCTGATAGGATTCCCCAGTGTGACCTAATCTTGAAATACCTGCGTCTGGAATAGTGATGAAAAATGGTGTCGTGATTACAATCGTTGCACCTGGCAACAAAGGTTCATTTAATGTTAATTTACAAATGTCTTGGTGTTTCTTGTCGTACTCCCACGCTATTTTTTTTGAATTGACTTGGAAGTTTAACGAGTCGATATATCCTAATTGTGATGCTTTAAGATCTTTTAAACTATAGCCATCTTTAAGTTCAATTTGTTTACTTAAAGCCGTTTTTTCATTTTTATAAGCATTTGGCCAAAGGTGAAAATAAAGGAATGTTAGGGTGTCTGAAGAATTGTTTTTGTAGGTAATTTTTTCAAATCCTGTTAAAGTATGGCTTTTATCGTTTAATGTTACATCGATTGTGTAATCTACTTTTTGTTGCCAATAGGATTGAGAAAAACTAAGATTAGATAGGAAAACAAAGTATAGAATGAAACAAAAACCATTTTTTTTGAGATAGGATGTAATTTGCATGCCTTGTATTTTTAATTTTATAAACGATATTTTAAGCACTAAAATAGAATTAATCAACGTATATATTATGATTCACTATACTTTTTCTACCGAAAATCCATCGGCACAATACATTCAAATTTCAATGCAATTTGAACCAACTCAGGAAATTGAAAAAATTCAACTTCCTTCTTGGAGACCTGGGCGTTACGAATTAGGTAATTTTGCTAAAAATGTAAAAGGCTTTAAGGTTTTCAATGAAAATAATGAAGCGCTGAATTTTCGTAAAATCACGAAAGATTGTTGGGAGGTAGAGACGAATCAAGCTAGTATCATTCGTGTAGAATATGCCTATTATGCAACGGATTTAAATGCTGGTTCTACCTTTCTTTCGGAAGATCAATTGTATGTGAATCCAGTGAATTGCTGTACGTATGTAGAAGGAAGAGAAAACGAAGGGATAATCTTAGATTTGAAAATTCCTGAAAGTTATGCAATTGCAGGTTCTTTAGAAATAGAGAAACATACTTTGTTTGCCCAAAATTTCGACGAATTAGCCGATTCTCCTTTTATTTGTTCAAATACCTTACAACATCAATCCTACATCGTAGATGAGGTGATTTTCAACGTTTGGTTTCAAGGAGAAGTGAAAGTCGATTGGGAGAAATTAATTCCTGACTTCACTGCTTTTACTGAAAAACAAATAGAAAAATTAGGTACTTTCCCAGTAGAAGAATACCATTTTTTAACGCAAATAGTTCCTTTTAGAGCGTATCATGGTGTGGAACATAGTCGTTCTACCGTTTTATTGTTAGGACCAAGCTATGCAGTTTTTAAAGACGCTTACAAAGATTTATTAGGAGTGAGTTCACACGAATTATACCATACTTGGAACGTGAAAGCTATTCGACCAATTGAAATGTATCCATACGATTTCACAAAAGAAAATTATTCGGAATTAGGACTTTTATGTGAAGGAGTAACTACTTATATGGGAGATTTGTTCTTGTATAAAAGTGGGGTTTTCGAATTAAACGAATACCTTTTAGAGTTGAATGCCCAACTTCAAAAACATTTTGATAATCCTGCACGTTTTAACTATTCCGTAGCGCAATCTTCTTTTGATACTTGGTTAGATGGATATGTTCCTGGAGCTCCAAATCGTAAAGTTTCTATTTATACGGAAGGTTGTTTGTTATCCTTCGTTTTTGATGTGTTTATAATAAAAAATTCGAATGGAGAATACTCCTTAGATGATGTAATGAAATACCTGTATGAAGAATTTTATCAAAAAAAACGTGGTATATCAGAACAAGATTATCAAACTGCGATAGAAAAATATGCTATGAAGTCAGTGGATGAATTATTTAAGAATTACGTTCACGGTACAAACGATTACACTTCTATTTTAAATATTAGTTTTGAATCTGTTGGGCTGAAAATGAATTCATCACCAAATGATAAAATTAGTCAGTCTAAATTAGGAGTAAAAACAGTCTTACAAGGAAATTACATGGTAGTGAAAGCAATTCACCCTGGTAGTCCTGCAGAATTTTCAGGTCTAATGTTAGAAGACGAATTAGTTGCGGTGAATGCGATGGATGCTTCTGGAAACATCGATGTTTGGTTGAATTATTTTAAAAAAGATCCAATAGAACTATTAATTCGTCGTAAGGGAATGTTTATTTCTAAAAAAATAGATTTTGATTCTTCTAACTATTACCCGGACTATTTTGTAACTGAAATTGAAAAATTATCAGAAGAACAGAAAAAATACAAGCAAATATGGGCGAACTAACCTAAGTTTACTTTATTTTTACTAATATTAAATAAAAAAACATGCAAAAACTTGTTGCTTTAATTTTGTTTTCTTTCATTTTGTTTTCTTGTAAAACCGATGCTCCTGTTAAAGTGGTAGTTACTGTTAATTTTTCTTCTGTGAAAGATAAATGTGGAAATGCATACCGTGCAATTCAAATTGGGAGTCAAACGTGGATGGTGGATAATTTGAAAACAGTACGATATACAGACGTATTGTATACTAAAACAGGAAAACTTATAAATGATTCTATACATGTTTTATTCCCGGCGGATAGTTCTATTTTATATAGAGAAGAATTAAATTCGGATACGCTTTCATATTATTGGAAATACCAAGGAGGGACTTCTCAAAACGAGTTTGGTAAATTATACACTTGGTACACGGTGAAAAATCGCAATATTTGTCCAAATGGTTGGCATGTGCCTACGCAATATGATTGGGAAAAGTTGATCACTTTTTTAGGTGGTCCTGAGATTGCTGGTGGTAAATTAAAAAGTAACGACTCTACGATGTGGGAAATACCAAGTGTTGGAGCCTCGAATTCTACGAATTTTACAGCTATTGGCGGTGGATATAGAACAGAATTTGCTACGTACATAGACCAATTAAAATTTGGTATGTATTGGTCTGCAACGGAGGATCCTGATTTTAAGGATTGTGCTTTTGCTTATGCTGTTTACGCTGGAACTATAAAAACATATAAGGTCTCAAAATCTAAAAAAGCAGGGCTTGCAGTTCGTTGTGTTTCGAATAAATAAAGTAAAAAACCTTCTGAATCTTTGTGTACGATTTTCTTTTACTTGTAAAATACAGCTCTTTATACTTAGAGAAATTAGTAATATAAAATCCTATCTCTAAGTATAATAAAAACCTTTATGTTAATTCATTATCAATCTACAAAATGTAGAACTATATTATTGTTTTTACATGTTCGTAATAAACGAAATCCAGTATAACTAAAAGTTATACTGGATACAATCGCGATAAGTAGAAGAGGAGGTTTATGTCAATTAATCAAATTCACATGTCCAACTAAGTATTTTTTAATTTTATTACCTGTGTTTTCTCGGTACTCAATTTTCCAAATATAGGTATCAGGCATACATATTTTATTACCATAGGTACCATCCCAACCATAATCTTTGTTATGGGATTCAAAAATCAATTCACCCCAACGATTAAAAATATAAAATGTGTAATTTTCATTAGCAATACCTCCAGCAATTACAGGTAAAAATGAATTATTCACTTCATCACCATTTGGTGTGAATGAATTTGGAACGTAAATGATTGGAGTTTCGATAATTGTGATTGGTACAATGGTGTCATCCGAACAATTATTGTTAAAAGCGCTCAATTTTACAAAGTAAATATTTGGAGTGATAGGAAATTCATGTACTGGGTTAACCGAAGTAATTAGTTTTGATCCATCTTCAAAATTCCATTTGTAGGATGTAGCATTAATTGAATGATTGGTAAAGTTTACGACTGGATTTAATATGTTCAATTCCGTTGGAGTATAGGTAAAAGAGGCTTTCGGAGTTATAGGCTGCGCATTTATTATGAATAGTGATTTTGAAACACAATTATTACCATCTTTTACATAAATAGAATGTTTTCCAGTTATTAAAGAATCAAAGTTGATACTGGATTGAAAATTTATACTATCTAAGCTATAAGTCATTGCTGCCCCAACTGGAGATAAAACGGAAATTTCTCCAGTTTTAGTCGTGCAATCCGGATGTTTTGTTAAAACAAATGGCGCGGCAGGAGGGTTAGGTGGCACATTGATAGTTATTAAACTACTTGCAACACAACCATCACTATTTTTAACACTTAAGGTGTATCCATTTGGCGCAAGTCCAGTAAATGAGGTACCTGGTTTGTAAGTGATTCCATCTATAGAATAAACATTTCCTGCTGCTATTGGTGTCGCTACACTGAAACTACCTGTAGCAGAAGTACAACTTGCATGTGTTATTGTTGCAGTAGGGTTGGTTGGTATTACTAATTGTGGATTTACTATTGCCTGAGCAGAAGAGGTACAACCTCCGGCATCTTTTACGGTAATGGTATACGGCGTATTTGCAGGTAAAGCATTGAAAAAGGTACCAGCTTGAAATGTAACTCCATCTTTACTATAAGTATATGCTCCAAGTGGGGCAGTAATAAATATTGTTCCTGTATTTATTTGACAAGTAGGCTGAGTTACAGTAAGTGTCGGATTTACAGGGTTTGCTGGAAGCGGATTTAATATGAAATTGCTTGTTGATGTACAGCCTATCGCATCTTTAGCAGTAATGGTATAATTTCCGCTTATTAACCCTGAAAATAATACACCTGCCTGAAAGTTTACACCATTCACACTATAAGTATATGCTCCGATTGGTGCTGTAACGGTAATGCTACCAGTTGGAGTCAAACAGGTTGGATGTAGTAAAGTTGCAGTTGGGTTTGATGGACCCGCCGGTACAGGAAGAATAGTTTCTGAATTGGTTGAAGTACAATTACTCGCATTTTTAACTGTAATTGTGTAGGCTTTAGGAGTAAGTCCACTAAAAACCGTACCAACTTGGAAATTAACTCCATCGATACTATATGTATAAGCTCCAAGTGGTGAAGTAATACTAATAGTTCCTGTTTGTAGCAAGCACGTTGGTTGAGTTAATGTACTCGTTTCAATTGCAGGAGTAGGTGGTACAGCATTAATCGTTGCTGTATTTGTTGAACTACAACCTAAAGCGTCTTTGACAGTGATAGTGTAATTGTTTGGAACTAATCCAGAAAATGTGGTTCCTGCTTGAAAAATTGATCCATCTGAACTATATGTATATACTCCTATCGGAGCAGATACTGTGATACTTCCAGTTGTACCACCACAAGTTGGATTCGATGTTGTTAACGTTGGAATTGCAGGCGCTCCAGGAACTGTTGTGATTATTACGTTTGTTGTAGACGTACACCCGATACCATCTTTAACAGAAACAGTATACGTATTTGGTGCTAAACCACTAAAGGTAGTTCCTGCTTGAAAAATAATCCCATCAATACTATAGGTGTATGCACCTATAGGTGCAGTAACGGTTATCGTTCCTGTATTTACAAGACAAGTTGGTTGTGTCAATGTGGTCGTTGCTGTTGATGGTGCTCCACCTGGATTATTCAAAGTTGCAGGGCTTGTTCCAATACATCCACCAGCATCTTTTACGCTTACAGTGTATGTATTTGCTGCAAGGCCACTAAATACAGTTCCTGCTTGAAAAGTCACCCCATTAATACTATAGGTATATGCGCCAAGAGGTGCTGTAATAGTTATTGTTCCTGTATTTACTAAACAAGTTGGCTGAGTTAGAGAGAATAATGGAGTTGAAGGTGATGGTACTGCATTAATGGTAACATTTGTTGTAGATGTACATCCTCCAGCATCTTTTACCGTTACGGTGTAATTAGCCGGTGCTAATCCAGAAAAGCTTGTACTTCCTTGAAAAGCAACCCCGTCAATACTGTAGGTGAAAGCTCCTAATGGTGCTGTCACTATAATTGTACCTGTAGGAACAGCACAGGTAGGCTGAGTAAGGATTGTTGTAGCAGTTACAGGCGCTCCAGGAGGATTATTTAATGTTACATTAGCTGTTGAAGTACAGCCGCTCGCATCTTTAACGATAATAGTATAGGTATTAGCAGATAATCCAGAAAATGTAGTTCCTGCTTGAAAAGCTCCTCCATTTATATTGTAAGTATAACCAGCTCCAGTTGGTGTAGTGATTAAAATAGTTCCTGTACTAACAGAGCAGGTGGGTTGTGTTAAAGTAGCTGTAGGTGCTATTGGCCCCGACGGCACAGTGTTAATTGTAAAGTTTGAAGTAGAAGTACATCCTCCAGCATCTTTAGCAATAATTGTATATGTATTAGGGGTTAGACCGGTAAAAGTTGTTCCTGCTTGAAATGCTCCCCCATTCAAATTGTAAGTTATTGCTCCTAAAGGTGCGGTTATAGCAATAGTTCCAGTCGATGTGGTGCATGTAGGCTGTGTTAATGTTGCTGTTGGTGTCGCTGGAGGAGAAGGGATAGGGGAGATTGTAAAATTTGCTGTTGATGTGCATCCTCCTGCATCCTTCGCGATTATTGTATACGTATTTGGAGTAAGTCCTGTAAATGTAGTCCCCGCTTGAAAAGTTCCACCATTTAAATTGTAGGTGAATGCTCCCAGTGGAGCAGTAATGGTAATAGTACCTGTAGGTGTTGTACAAGTTGGTTGAGTAAGAGTTGCAGTCGGCGTAACTGGTCCCCCTGAAGCAGCATTTATAGTAAAATTAGCTGTTGAAGTACAACCGCTTGAATTTTTTGCAATTATAGTATACGTATTCGGAGCTAAACCTGAAAAAGATGTACCTGCTTGAAATGCACCTCCATTATTGTTATAGGTATATGCTCCTAATGGTGCTGTAATAGTTATTGTTCCGGTAGGAGTTGAGCACGTTGGCTGTGTTAGTGTAGCAGTTGGAGTGGCTGGAGCAGTTAATTGAGCAGTATTACTGAATGATGTTGAAGCGGTTGAAGAACATCCTCCAGCGGAAGCTGTAACTGTATAGGAAGTTCCTGTAATCATTCCTGATATACTCCCACCAGCTCCTACTGTTGGACCAACCGGAGTAAAAGTATAAGTATTTGTTCCTGAGTAGTTAGAAACAGTAGAGGTTCCAGCAGATAAACAGGTTGCAGCTACAGAGGTAATAGCAGGTGTTGCAGGCGGCGTACAAGATGGTATGTTCAACACATGGTCACATGTTGCAGCTCCATATCTATCACTCGTATTTACGGTTATTTTAGTTGGTCTTCCATTGGTCGTAAAAGTCACTTGAGGTACACACCACACATTTGGGGTACTATTAGGGAACATGTCATTTGTTGTGTAGCTGATAATAGCTCCTGCTACAGATTTATTATATATTGTTCCAGCATTATTAAAACTTGCAGGACTTGTTGTTGTTAGACTAGTGTACGTTCCACCAGAAGGTGTTAGTGTGAAAGTATTTGGAACACCAATCATATCTCCTAATTCAAGACAAACATTCACAACATAAGTGTATGTACCATTTCCATTGTCAGTCTCAGAAACTAATGTTGCGGTTGATTTATTACATGCATAGGAATTGAATGAGAAAAACAATAATAAAAAAAACAAAATTTGATGAAAGGAATTAGTTTTTATTACGAGTTGTTTATTATTTATTGAGAATAAATTCATAAGATATATATGTTTTGTTCCAGTATTATATAAAACGTCTCCATACAAAAAAAGTTGCCTAGATTCCTAAACAACTTTCAGATTGTACTACTACAAAAGTAGTAAAAAAAAAGGTTTGAATTGAGATTATTAATCGAACAATAGAGAAAACAAAAGTAATTTTTACTTCAATAAATTGACAATTCCAGTACGATAATATTCTTTTTCTGTCTGCTTAGCTTTAAATTGTAATTTCCAAACATAGGTGCTATTTTCCCCCATTTTTCCTGCGTAAGTTCCATCCCAACCAATTGCCGCGTTATGAGACTCAAACACTAATTCACCCCAACGATTGTAAATCCAAAAAACATAGTTATGAGGATCATATCCGCTTGTAAATATTGGTTGAAATGTATTATTTATTTCATCACCATTTGGCGTGAATGAATTAGGAATAAAAAATACAGCAGGATCAACAGAAACGATTTGTTGTGTCTTAGAGGCAGGACATAATCCTGTAACCGAGTTACTACCTTTAAGGGTTACAGTGTATGCCTCTCCTGGTGTGTTAGGGAAAGTATGTGTCGGATTAGAAGAATTACTTACAGGGCTATAATCTCCAAAAATCCAAGTGTAAAATTTCGCATTTGACAAATTGGTAAACTTAATTTCAGGTAAATAGATTTGAATAGAATCTGGTGAATAACTAAATTGGATGGTAGGAACTTCAATCGGAGTTATATATTTTACACGAGTGTTAGAATTAGAACATCCAGCCGGTGATGTAGAAGTTAATTTCACTGTAAACGAATCTACTTTTAAATAGGTGTGTTTAGGTACTAAATCTGTAGAGGTTGTTCCATCACCAAAATCCCATAATAAATTGCTATTTAATTTGGGAGATTTATCAGTAAATTCAACATCATTTCCAAGGCAAATACTTGTTGAATCAACGGCGAAATTTACGATTGGTAAATCTTCCACTTTTATGGTTTTTGTAGAACTACAAGTGTTATTATCTGTATAACTTACAGTTGCAATACCACCCAAAACTCCAATTGCTTCTCCCGTGGAATTATTAATCGTTAATAGATTAGAAGTTTGACTACTCCAAGGAGAAACAGAGGGAGGGGTATTAGCAGAAAATTGCACCTTATTACCAACACATACTAACGTATCAACCGTAATAATTGGATTAGAATGTATATTTACGGTTATGGAGTTTGAATTGACACAATTATTAGCATCAATTATTTGAAGGTTGTACTGTCCAGCATCTAAAAGTGTTACGGAATTAATTGTAGCAGTTTGATTTGTATTTGTAAAACCGTTTGGCCCTGTCCACGCATATTGTCCGCCTACAATTGAATTAGCGTTTAATTGTAGGTTTTTTCCTACGCATGGGAAAGTAGATGTTGGTGAAACAACAGGATTACTCTTTACAGTAATTATATAGGTGTCTTTAGGTATTACATTACTACAAGCATTATTTGGGGTAACGGTCATTGTAAGTGTTACTGGAGATATAGTGTCTGATTTTACGGAAGTATATGTTGGTGTTAAAGTAGTGGCATTGCTTAGAGTTCCTCCACCATTATGGGTCCATAAAATTGTTCCATTTGTTGCATTAGCACCGGAAATAGTAGCCGTTTTTGTCATACATATTGTACTCGTTCCCCCAGCTGTTGCTGTTGCTACTGTTACAGGTGTTACAATCACTGAGTAAGTTGCAGTTGCAGCAGGTGAGGAGCTACAAGAATTAGAACTTGTTACTGTTAATGTAAGTGTTACCGTTTTGTTTTCATCTCCAGCAACTGGCGTGTAGGTTGGAGTTAATGTTGTTGCGTTAGAAAGTGTTCCAGAACCATCATGCGTCCATAATATACTTCCATTTGCGGAAGTTGCTCCGCTTACGGTTGCAGTTAAATTAGAACAAATTGTTTTACTTCCGCCTGCAGTTGCTTTTGGTAAAGGATCTACATTTACCGTAAAAGTAGCAGGTGTTGGATTTGGACAACTTGTTGTGCTTGTAACCGTCATAGTTAACAAAATTGCTTTGCCAGCATCTAATGCATTTGCAGTGTATGTTGGTGAAGCGGTTGTTTGATTTGTTAATGAACCTGCACCGTTGTGTGACCATACTATTGTCCCATTTGTTGCACTTGCACCATTTACAGCAGCAGTTCCATTCGAACATATAGTTAATGAACCTCCAGCTACTGCTGTTGGCACGGGATCAACTTTTATAGAAAAATTTGCTTGGGATGTAGCTGGATTACAAGAGTTATTACTTGTAACTGTCATAGTAAGTACAACTGTTTGTCCAACATCACCAGCAACAGGTGTGTAAACAGGGGTTAAGGTAGTTCCACCAGATATTGATCCACCACCATTATGCGACCAAGAAATTAAACCGTTAGCTGCAGTTGCTCCAATTACTGTTCCTGGATTAGTATTACATACCGTTAATGAACCATTCGAAGAAGAAGTTGGTAGTGCGTCTACCGTCAAGATGACATCATTTGTTGTGTCAGGACAATTCCCTGTAGCCTCTTGAATAATGCAATGTATTTTAGATCCGTTTGCGGCACTTAATAATCCTGGCACGTTTAAAGTTGAACTCGTTGCACCAGGTACATCGATCCAACCTGTAGCAACTGTGTAAGCCTGCCATTTATACCCTGATGTAGTCCCAGATGCAGTCACATTAAAAACTGCAGTGGTATTAACACATCCGGTAGCAGCAATAGGTTGTGTAACTATGGTTGGTGCTATACAAGGGTTTGCAGGACAAACTACAGATAGCGTTAGATTTGGACTTACAGTTGCAACACAACCATTTGCATCTTTCGCTTTAACTGTATACGTGTTGCTCGCTAATCCTGTAATTGGATTTGTACTTGCATAGCTTACTCCATTGTCTGAACTAAATGTATATGGACTTGTACCATTAGAAGTAGTAATAGTTATTGTACCATTGGTATTTGGAGTAGCTCCATTACATGTTGGATTTGTTTTGGTAGCTGTAGCTGTTAGGTTGTCTACAGTTAATGTAACAGCAGAGGAGGTAACAGAGCAAGTACCGGTTGCTTCCTTAACAATACATTGATATTGATAGGAATTCATAGTGGAAGTAACGGAAGTTAAGGTAAGAGTTGCAGTAGTTTGACCTACAACATTTGTCCATCCAGATCCAGAGTTAACTTGCCATTGATAACCTGATGCAGTTGCATTTGCTACAACTGTAAAAGTTGCATTTGCATTTAGACATGCAGTGGTTGAACTTGGTTGTGTTGTAATAACAGGAGAAGTACAATTACAGGTAACAGATAATGTTATGTTTGGGCTAACCGTAGCGATACATCCATTTTTATCTTTTGCTTTGAGGGTGTATGTATTTGAAGCTAAGCTGTTAAATGTAGAAGATGCAACATAATTTGATCCGCCATCTTTACTGTAGGTATAGGGAGAAGTTCCTCCACTTGCGGTAATTGTAATGGTACCGTCTGAGTTTGGTGTAATTCCTGTACAAGTAGGGTCAGTTTTTGTTGCTGTTGCAGAAGGATTTACGATGGTGACATTGGTTGAATCGTACCCAGGACATGCTAAGCCTGGTAAAGTATATTTTACTTTATAGGTCCCTGCTGTACTTGAAGAAGGGGTGATTTGACCTGTAGAAGATACTATGGATAAACCTAAGGTGGATGAATAGGTACCTCCTGTGTAAGCACCTGTCCCAGTTAAAGTTGGTAATTGAACACCTTGTGTGACACATAAAGGAGTGGTATAAGTTATATGAGCAGTAATAGGTGCATTACTTGTTCCATAGGAAAAATTATCCGTGGAAGTAGTTGAAGAAAAAGGACCGCCATCTGGTATTCGTACAATTGTTGCACCAATTGGCATAGTTACGTTACCGTAGGTAGGGTCTGTTGTAGTTATTGTAAAGGTGGAACCGGATCCGTAGGAACTGTAAGAACTTAAGCTTGACACATTAGAGCCAGGTGGTATGCATGGTGAGCCCATTAAACTAAAACTGGATGGTTTAGCACCATAAGTAGGGTCATTTCCATACCATTTTATCATATCAAGAACATTTCCATTTTTATCATAAAGTCCTACCCAAGATCCTGCATCTGGAAACCACATATTATATCCAGAAAAAGGATCTTCGATACAATAATTTGATGCTGGAGTGTCATCTGCAACGATATCTATTGCAGTTCCAGCTGGCGGTGAGCTATTTTTACCTCTTATAATAGCAAAACCCATTGGAGGAATAATTTTACCTGCTGGAATCATAAAACTTGCACCTTGGCCAGCACCGTCCACATTGGTACCTAATATATAACCTGAAATATCTACAGGATTACAACTTTTATTGTACAATTCTATCCATTCTCCACAACCAGGATTACCATTTTTGGTTGGTAAAATGAAAGAACCATCGTTCAATGTTGGCGAAACACAAAGCTCATTTAAAACAACTTGAGAATTAATAAAGTTGCAAAGGGTTAAACAAAGAATTAAAATAAAGGAGAATAGGTATTTTGACTTCATAGTAAATTGAATATTTTTTTTACTTTTTGTAAAGGTATTAATAAAACGCTTAAAACGTAAACTCATTGATTTTTCAATTCAAGATTAAAGGACGTTTTAGTAGAAAACAAAGTTTGTAACAGTTTTAATTGTAGATATTTAATATTTTTATTTTATAACATTTACATGACCTGTACCTACATGTCTTTTGTCAACAAATTTTTCCTTAAATTCTAACTTCCACACATAAGTTGCAGTTTCTACTATTTGATTCCAATAGGTTCCATCCCAACCAAAATCTACATTGTTCGATTCAAAAATAAGTTCTCCCCAACGATTGTAAATACTGAAATGATAATTATAGATATCTAATCCACTAAAGAATATAGGTTTAAATGTATTATTTACTTCATCTCCATTAGGAGTAAATGTATTAGGTATATAATAAATTACGGGTTCCTTCGATACAATTTTTTGAGTGTAACTTGTGTCACATCCATTTGCTGTATTGTATCCAGTTAGGGTTACTAAATAATGTTGACCAGTAGTTGTAGGAAAGGTATGAGATGGATTAGCTGAAGTTGAAATTGGTTTTTCATCACCAAATACCCATTTGTAATGCAAAGCGTTGGATTGATTAGTGAAGTTTACTATTGGATCAAAAATATCGATGGAATCTGGAGTAAATGTAAATGCTACTTTTGGTTTTGATACAACTTCTACATAATTTATTTTTGTTATCGAATCCTTACAACCATTACTGGAAATGGATGTTAAAGTAATCGAAAAATGTCCACCCGAATGGTATTTGTGTGCTGTTTTTTTTGTTTGAATACCATCGCCAAAACTCCAAATGGCAGTGGCACTTGTAGGTACTGTCAAATCTTTCATATACAAACTGTCGTCAATACAAATGGAGGTTTCTGATTTAAAGTTAACTGCAGGTAAACCATTTACACTAACCGTTTTTGTAGTCTGACATCCTTTTGTGTCAATAAATGTAATGTCACTTTTACCTTCTGTAACTCCAATAATTTCTCCAGATAATGAGTTTATGGATACATTATTGTTGGATGTACTCCATGGTGTAACTAATATACCTTTATGGTTACTTGTCGCAGTAATTTTACTTTTTACACATACTTCAAAAGGTGTATTTAATATACTTGGATTTGCATTGATTGTAATATTTTTAGAATCTGTACAACCATTAATATCTGTATAGGTAATTAAACTCTGTCCGCCTTTAATACCTGTCACCTCACCTGTAGTTCCATTTATAGCAGCAATAGTTACATCGGAAGACTCCCAAGGATTTATAGCTCTTGGTGTATTTGTAGAAATAAGAATCACTTTTTTGGTTTCACAAACTTCTGAAATGGTAATAGAAGGTAGGTTAGCAATGGATATTAAAATAGAATCCTTATTTTGGCAACCATGGATATCTGTTCCTATTACTTTATATTGTTTTGTAGCAGAAGGGGTGAACATGATATTGTCGGTCACTAAATTATCCCAAGAATAACTAACACCTCCAATCCCTTTCAAAACAAAAGTTTTTCCCTTACAAATCATTGTGTCTTTTCCAGCAAATATAATCGGTAGATTATTTATGGTTATGGTAATAGAATCTTTATTCACACAACCATTTACGTCTGTACCAATTACAAGATATTGTTTGGTTGTCAAAGGAGTGAAAATGGTTCTATCTGTAATACCATTATTCCAAACGTACGTTTTTGCTCCACTTGCTTTTACAATAGCTGTTTTCCCAATACAAACAGAAGTGTCATTACCAGCTTTTACAAGTGGAAGACTATTTACTTTTACTTCTATCGTGTCGGTATTTGTACAGTTAATTGCATCTTTTCCTGTTAGCACATATTTTTTTGTGGATATGGGTGTAAATGCAACGTTATCTGATACACCAT
>CANGOF010000027.1 GCA_947455515.1 Flavobacteriia bacterium | reverse complement strand
TGTCTTGCACGATTTCGAACAATTTTCGCAATCTGCTTATTTAATCCACGTACGCCAGATTCATTTGTGTATTCTTCCACTAATTTCTCAAGCGTTTTCTTATCGATAGTAATATCTTTTTTGTTAATCCCGTGTTCTTTAATTTGTCTTGGAAGCAAGTGATTTTTAGCAATCTCTATTTTTTCCTCGATGGTATATCCGTTTACCTCTATAATTTCCATACGATCTCGTAAAGGTCCTTGTATTTCAGACAGCGAATTCGCAGTCGCAATAAACATCACTTTGGATAAATCAAATTCAGTTTCAATGTAATTATCGTAGAACGCATTATTTTGTTCAGGATCCATTACTTCTAATAACGCAGAAGATGGATCTCCATGATTACTTCTACCTAACTTATCAATTTCATCCAATACAAAAACTGGATTTGCTGTCTCTGCTTTTTTAAGATTTTGAATTATTCTACCAGGCATTGCACCTATGTATGTTTTACGGTGTCCACGAATTTCAGATTCATCGTGTAAACCTCCTAAAGACATTCGTACATATTTTCTTCCAAGTGCATCTGCTATGGATTTCCCTAACGAAGTTTTACCAACACCTGGAGGGCCATAAAAACACAAAATAGGAGATTTCATATCCCCCTTTAACTTCAAAACAGCCAAATATTCCAAGATGCGTTTTTTTACATCCTCTAATCCAAAATGATCTCGATCCAATACTTTTTCTGCAAATTTTAAATCCAAAGCATCTTCCGAATATTCCCCCCATGGTAAATCAATCATCATTTCAAGGTAATTCAATTGCACAGTATATTCTGCTCCTTGAGGATTCATTCGTTGGAATTTATTCAATTCTTTCGCAAATATTTTAGCTACTTTCTCATCCCACTTTTTCAACTTCGCACGTTCTTGTAGATCTTGAACATCTTGTTCTTGTGGATTGTCCCCTAATTCTTCTTGAATTGTTCGTATTTGTTGATTTAAGAAATATTCACGTTGTTGTTTGTCAATGTCATGTCGCACTTTTGACTGAACTTCGTTTCTTATTTTAAGAACTTCTGTTTCAAGCGACAAATGCTGTAACACTAAATAAGAACGCTTTTTCAAATCCAACTCTTCTAATAATTGTTGTTTTTTAGATACATCTGCATTCATATTAGAACAAATGAAGTTCACTAAAAAAGTTGGACTATCAATATTTCCTATAGCAAAGGATGCTTCTGATGGAATGTTTGGACTTTGACGAATAATTTCTAACGCATTCTCTTTTATAGAAGAAAACACAGCCTCCATTTCTTTGGATTTTTTGTCGTACGGTTTCTCATTCAACAACTTAATTGTCGACTTCAGGTATGGCTCGCTTTGCGTTTCTTTAACTAATTTAAACCTTCTTCTACCTTGAATGATAACCGTCGTACTTCCATCCGGCATTTTTAACATTCGAATAATTTGTGCAACCGTACCAATTTTATGCAAGTCTTTTAGTTCCGGACTTTCTACATCTTGGTCTTTTTGAGAAACAACACCAATTATTTTATCCCCTTTATTTGCATCTTGGATCAATCGAATGGATTTATCACGTCCTACTGTGATTGGAATAACTACCCCCGGAAAAAGTACATTATTTCTTAAGGGTAATATTGGTAATTCACTTGGGAAATCTTGTTTATTCATAGACTCTTCTTCCTCTTGGGTAATCAAAGGAATAAATTCTGCTTCATTTTCTGAGTCAGAAGAAAATTGCACTAATGGTAGTTCAAAATTGTCGTAATTCATATCGTAAAATGTCAATTTGTCATAAGATTATTCTAAATATAAGCTTCAATCGTTTTGTGACTGAAACTAATTGGAATGGTATTAATTTGTCAAACAATATGCCATTATATTTTAACTGACATTTTAAGATAAATTTCTAACTAATCGAGTAGAATTTTATAAATTTGAAACATTATTTTTTATTTTAATTCATACTAAATCTATCGATAATTTAAAAATACAACTATGTAAATTACATTTGAATAAGAGAAGATATCTAAATAAACCCTAACCCTACCCTTAATGCAAGATTACTTTTTGAAATACCGTAATGGTATTATTGGAATTAACACAAAAATACCTAAACCTGACGGAGGAGAACATGCTATAGTTTACTCAGATTGGACAGCTAGTGGTCGTTGTTTCGCTCCGATTGAAGAACGTTTACAACACGAAATAATGCCATTGGTAGCAAATACACATACGGAAACGAGTACTACAGGTATGGCGATGACATACGCCTATCATCAAGCAAGAACGATTATAAAAAAGCACGTTAACGCAACAAACAATGACATAATAATCACTTCTGGATCTGGAATGACAGGAGTTGTCAATAAATTTCAACGAATTTTAGGATTCAGACAGTCCACCTTACTTAATGACTCCATCAATGAAGAAGAGAGACCTGTTGTTTTTATCTCACACATGGAACACCACTCCAACCAAACGAGTTGGTTAGAAACGATTGCAACGGTCGAAATTATCGAACCAAATGAAGAAGGTTTAATTTGTTTAACACATCTATCCGAACTTATCCAAAAATATGCACATCGAAAAATAAAAATTGCTTCCATTACAGCATGTTCCAATGTTACTGGAATTCAAACTCCTTACCATGAGATAGCAAAAATAATGCATGAAGCGAAGGGATTAATTTTTGTGGATTTCGCATGTTCTGCACCCTACGTAAACATCAATATGCATCCAGAAAATCAAGAAGAAAAATTGGACGCAATCTTTTTTTCTCCTCATAAATTCTTAGGTGGTCCAGGAACAACCGGTGTACTAATATTTGATAAAAAATTGTACAAAAATGATGTTCCTGATGATTCTGGAGGTGGCACAGTGGATTGGACTAATCCATGGGGTCAACACAAATACATCGACGATATTGAAGCGCGTGAAGATGGAGGAACTCCTCCTTTTTTACAAACCATTAAAACCGCAATGTGTGTTTCTCTCAAAGAACAGATGGGAGTAAAAAACATACTGGAAAGAGAACATGAGGTATTAAATATTCTTTGGAATAAAATTGAACACATACCTAACCTACATATCCTTGCTCCAAAACATAAAAATCGTTTAGCAATAATGTCGTTTTACATCGAAGACATGCATTACAATTTAGGCGTGCGAATTTTAAGTGACAAATTTGGAATTCAAGCACGAGGTGGATGTTCATGTGCTGGAACGTATGGACATTATTTATTAAATGTTGACCAAAGTCAATCGCAAAAAATCACTGATTTAATTAATCTAGGGGACTTCTCAAACAAACCTGGATGGATACGTGTATCGCTTCACCCTACGATGACTAACGAAGAAGTTGAATTTATTGGGAATTCCATTCAAGAACTAGCAAAAAACTTTAAAGAATGGGGAGCTGGTTATGATTTTATTCCATGTCAAAATTCACTTACACTTACCGACAGAAACGCAGATGAAAAAATTAAACATGCAATGGACGAAGCGTTAACTAAATCATTTGTTTAATTTATTTTCTTTCTCTATTCGAAAAGTTAAATAAACTAAAGCAAACAAGGAAGTAATCATACCTAAATAAAAAGAATTTGAAGCAGTTTTTAATGTATTGCTATAGACGAATAAAGTAACAAATGAACCAAACATAATACCTATTTCCAGTGCAATAAACATAGTACCAGCACCAATTCCTTTTCTTTGTGGATGAGACAAATCTGCTGTCCAAGCAAATAAAGCAGGACTATTCACGCCGGTAGCTAAACCAAAAACAATCGCGGCAATTGTAAAACTTGTTGTTGAATTTACGTTTACTAATAAACACATACTTATAAAAAGTAATAAAACTCCAATAAAAAGTGTTCGCTGTCTACCAATTTTATCCGAAAGTTTTCCTGTAAAAAGTCGTACTATAATCGTAGTAAAAACATAAAAAAGAAAAAACCAACCTTTATTTTCAATTTTTAAATACATGGAGATATCTGGCACTAAGACAAAAACACAACCTGAACAACTCGAAGTCAAAAACATAACAAAAGCGGATGGAAGTACAGAAGGTTCAAAAACTTCTTTACGAGAAATGGAAAGATGATTAATTTGCATCACTTTCGTTTCCGTCAATGTTTCAACAGAAAACTGAAGCAAGAGTATAGATATTAGGTTTAAAGATAAAGACACATAAAACAAACTATCTACTCCAAATTTCGCAGCAATTGGTGTACCTAAAAATTGTCCAACGCCGATGCCTAAAGAAATAAATGTACCCCAAATCCCCATACCGACACCTCTTTTTTCAATCGGTAAAATATCTGTAATCATTGCGGTAGCACCTGTTGGTGTAAAACCTACCGTAAAACCATGAATAAAACGAACGATTAAGAACAGGAAAACAGAATGACTAAAAGGGTACATCAAGTTTACGAGAATACATAATAGCAAACCAATGTACATTACTTTTTTTCTTCCAATTGTATCTGATAATTTTCCTGAAAAAGGTCGAGAAATAGCCGCAGAAATCGTAAATATCGTTATGATTAAACCTTTCCAATGTCCTCCCCCTAAATCCGTCAGTATCCCATTTAATTCTGGCATAATCAAGTTAAAACTAACCATAAACAGAAGCATAGAAATACAAACTACCCAAAAATTCTTCCCGTACTTACTCATATATAAACTAAAAAAGGCTGTCTATAATAGACAGCCCTAAAATTAATGCGTTTCTTTTACGTGCTCATCCTCCTCAGGATCTGGTGGAAATAATTTAGGAGCATCTTTTTTTCCTTGATAATGATCTAACATATCTTCCAATTGTGAAATTGACAAGCCTTTCGCTATAATTTTCTTGTCTTTGTCCAACACAAATATTTTTGGAGTAGAATAAATATCATAGGTTTCTTGGTAATTCAATGCTTCTACAGAAGTGTACTTTGGTACAAATTGTCTTGCATCT
The DNA here is from genome assembly GCA_947455515.1 of Flavobacteriia bacterium. Lineage (GTDB taxonomy): Bacteria > Bacteroidota > Bacteroidia > Flavobacteriales_D > Crocinitomicaceae > CANHVK01. The sequence continues at coordinate 25,407 of CANGOF010000027.1, read as the reverse complement.
TCCAATGCAGCCTTGTATAATTTATCAGTCAAAGCAACATTAATAAAGTTCAAATTATTTTCCTTTATAAACTTCTTCCATTTTACATAATCCTCACCTACCGCTTTACCTACTGCATATACTTCTACATTTCTACCTTTTAACTTTTTACTGTATAGTTCTCCTAATTTTGGAGTAGTTTTTTTACAATGCCCACATTCTGGATCCCAAAAATAAAGAATTGTATAATCCGCTTTTAAGCTGTAAAAATCTCTCCATTTCGTATCTGTAGAATCTACTAAAGAGATATTTGGAGGAATTTCTCCTTGAACTAAATTTTTATTTATATCTACTTTTTTACATAACTCTTCTAACTTAGATGAATCCATCCAGCTAATATTGGTAGACCCTTGTAATTTTCCTTTGTAATTTTTTACACAATAGTAACGTTGACCCATTTTCACAAACACCTTGTCCATCCCCATAATGTTAGACTTTTCATAGTTTGAAGTGATATGAACAACGCAATACTTATACATTTCTGACTTAACGTTCAAATTATCACAAAAACGGAAAGCAAACTTTGTAATAGTATCCGGTACAGGAGGCAACATATTATTACTAAAGAAAAAGTCTAATTTATTATGAAATATGGAAGGTGTAGAAATTAATCGATCGTCATTTAAATCTATATTATCAAAATAATGATCACGATAGTAATGGTAAGCAAAATTAGAATCTACTAACGATCCATCTGGATTTTTAGGGGCTTCAGGAACAGTAATATCCATAGACATCTTAACCATCTTACTAACAAAAGAACCCGGATTTTCACTAATTAATTTCTTCTGATAGGCATTTACTTCTTTACTTATTACCTCTAAGTCTTTGACTAATAATTTATTCTCAGGACTATCCTTAGGTAATTTTTCTTTTTTATCGTTTATTTCTTTTGCTCTCAAACTACAACTATTCATAAGTTTAACGTAGTCAAAAAACAACATATTCTCTTTAGAAGTTTTAACAACTATATTTTTCACATATTCAGGTCCAGAAGTTTCGAGATAAACATCTCCACCATCGTAAATGAAATCAAAATATTTTTGACCAGATAGCAACAAAGCTAACACACCTTGCTTTTGTTTCGAACCCTTAAATTCTACTATCCCTTTTTTCATTTCTGCGGTATCCGCATAATACATGCCTTTTCCATAATATTTTACTAAAAAAACGGTTGTATCTTTCTCTCCTGTGACTTTAAATTTTATTTTTTGAGAAAATCCAGTAAATGCGATAAGTGCAAATAAAATGAGAACTACTTTTTTCATAAATTTTTCATTAATTATTGTTTCAAATTTAAAAATTTTCGTGAGATACGAGATGTTAAATCTTCCTAAAATTCTTTCATGACAATTCTTTTCGTACTGTAATAGGTTGTAACATAAAATAGGACGAAAGAAACCCCTAAAGTTGCCCAACTTACGGAAGAAAAATGTAAGTCTATATATACTCCTGAAGTATGTAATTGTTTATCTAAGTTAGATTTTAATAAAACAAATAACACAGATGAAATGAAACAAATAAACAGATACAACAACACAAAATAACGAACAAAAACCCGACAAACTACTTTAGGTGCATACCCTAAACGTAACAAAGTTCTAACCTCATATACATTTCTTGTGATCAATAATTGAATGTATTGAATCAAAACAAACGAAGAAAACAATAAGGTTAAAAAAGAAATAAACACGATTACTCCAAGTAAACTACTCACAACGCTTTTGAGTCGTCCGGTAACTAATTGTGAATTCTTTGATTCATAATGTTGTTTTTCTAAAAATTTTTCCACGAGACCAAACTCTTTCTCTTTACCTGAAAGCATTAATTGTGTTGTTTTTTGGGGAATATTTGAACCAAAAGTATGATTACCATATTCCATAAATGTTACAGGCACCAAGATAGAAGATACTTCATTGGTAAAACCAATTATTTTTGCTTTAAATAGTCGTTTATTCGATGGATTAGATAACGTTAGACTAAAACTCACTTCTTTCGCTAATTCATCTGAAATTTGCGGTATTCCTGATGAACTCATAAAAGTATTTAACATCACTAAAAAATCACGCGGTAAAATTATTGGAACAACAAGGTCAGTCTCATCCCAATTCCATTGTTTCGATTTAACATCTAAAAACTTTGCATTTACAGCTTGTATAAAAACATCGGAACGAAAATAAGGCAACATTGGGTCAGAAGTTGCAAATTCTACTCCAAAATTATTACTTACTACTGGAAGTACTTCTTCAATAAATGGTTGCTTAGATATAGATTGAATTTCTCTTTTTGAAAAATCCGTAGAAGCTAATTGTAAAGTTGTGGTATTGGAAACTTTCTTTTGAATAATCAATGTATTGGGTCCCAACATTTCCGAACCTTTCCCAAATTCATTCACTTTTAATAAATAATGTACAGAAATCAGCAAAAACAAAACTCCTAATAGCGTACCCAAAAGTGCTATAATTAATTGTTTTACAGACTGATTTCGAATAAGAATCTTTCGTAACATCAAATCTGTATTAGTTTATCACATTCAAAAATTCCAACGGATCCTAGGGAAGTTAATATCCAACCTGCATTTTGATTTTGGCAATGTTCGTTGATCATTTCCATACAAATTTGCGCGTTTTTTTCGTCCAAATGTGAAAATGGCTCATCTAGGAGTAAAAAAGCAAAAGGTTGACATAACGCTCTAATTATTGCAATACGTTGTTGTTGTCCCATCGATAATTGTCCACATCGCGTATGTAATTTTTCCGCTAAACCAACGCGGTTAACTAACGAAATAAGTACTTCTTCAGAAAAGTGATTAGTTAAGTTGTTTTTAACCAACAAATTATCTAACACACTCAAATTAGGGAATAATTGTAAATCTTGAAAAACGATAGAAATTTGATTTTTCCGATAATCCACCCATTCTTTGGAAGAAAAATCCGACAACTTTTTATCGTTTATCATAATATCCCCCGAATAATCTTTTCTGACACCAAAAAGTAAATGAATTAAGGTCGATTTTCCTCGGCCACTTTGCGCTTCAACAATTACTTTCTGTCCTTTTTCAAGAATAACCTTAGAGTTCCACAACGAATCATTCGAGTGAATCATCGAGGCTAAAGGAATAGGAAGTACATCATTGAAAAGAATATTCATTGTGACACAAATATAATACTCAAAAGTAAGGATTTATTTCAAGTTAGTTAACACCTCTTCTACTTGTAAATCAAGTTGTGTAGCAACTAACCAATGCGCACTTGGATAACGCCTAAACCAAGTCAATTGACGTTTTGCATAACGTCGTGTATTTTGTTTAATTAATTCAACAGCCCTTTCATAGGAAATATCACCAGACAAATAATTAAATAATTCAGAATAACCTACTGTATTTAAAGTTTGTAAATGCGCTAGATGTTTAACGGATTTTACTTCTTCTAACAATCCTGACTCCAGCATGAGATCTACCCTTTTTTCTATGCGTTGGTACAAAATTTCTCTTGGGTGATTTATTACAAAATAATGAGATTCAAATGTTCGAGTTGATTTTGTATCAGCTTCTAAATACGAACTAAAAGTATTCTTAGTATTCCTAATAACTTCCAGTGCTCGAATAACCCTTGCAGCATTTGAACGGTCGACTTGTTGGTAATATTCAGGATCATAGAGAGCTAGCTCTTCGAGTAATCTAGCTAAACCAAACTGTTCTAAGTCAATATTTAATTCATCTCTAACTTCTTGATTGAATGGAATTTTATCTAGACCAATGCATAACGCATCAATAAAAAGTCCAGAACCACCAACTAAAAGAATAGTATCCTTATCTTGAAACTCTTTCTCTAAAATTTGTAAGGCCTCTTCCGCATATACTGAAGCTGACAAGGGTGTTTCTAAGGAATGACTATCAATAAAATAATGTTTTACCCCATCTTGTTCTTCCAAACTTGGTTTTGCTGTACCAATAGAGACTTCTTTATAAAACTGACGCGAATCTGCAGAAAGTACACATGTAGTAAAATGTTTTGCCAATTGAATCGCTAAGGAAGTTTTACCACTAGCTGTTGGACCAGCTATTACAATTAACTTCTTATTACTCATACAATGACTTCAATGTTTGATATCGATGATACACTTCTTTTACATAGGAAGCAATTCTTTTTCCTTTTTTCTTACGTAAAACCACTTCTACATTGCCATCCCACAACAAAGGATTTAGCCCTTTATTTTTCGCTCTTTTTTGAGCATTTTCAATTGGAGAATGTCCTGCATTATAAGTCGCGAAAACAAATTTAATTCGCTGTTGATAATCTGGAATTTCGTTCCATAATTTAAAATCAGCATTAATTTTTTTCATTCCTGCTTTTATTTGCGACGCAGGTGATGAAGCCGAATGAATTCCATAACGTTTACCTGTTCCTGGCATAAATTGCATCAATCCAAATGCACCTCCTTTTCCTTTAATAAAAGGAGTGAAATTTGATTCTTGTTGCACAATAGCTCCAATAATATGCCATTCCATTTTATACTTTTTAGCTTCTTTTTTGAAAAGCTTATCATAGGAAGATAGTTTTCCTCCACCAGCATTTAAATAATCACTATAGGTAAGATGAGATAATTCTTTTCCATCAAAATATTTGTGTTTTAAAAAAGTATAATGTGGTGACTTTCTGAAATTCTTTATCCAAACATCCATGCTTTCTTTTAATTTTGGATTGTTTTTACGAATCCCGAAAGCAATTTGTTGTTTAATACTTAACCGTAAATGATGGTCTAAACGACTAAACCTATATGCATTTGCAACAGCAATATGATTATCTACAATGGTATAATCAATTTCCTTCGATGCTACCTTATCAAGTAATTGTTCTGGAGAATATTTTCCATCCAATTCCTGAATATCAATAGGTTCTCCGATTTCTTGTTCTAAATATTTTATGCGATGATAATAACTTGAATTTTTCCATATAGATATTTTTTTGTGCGCTAACTGCATTGGATCTTTAATATATTGAGGTGTGGAATCCGATGGCAAACGTTGAATCAGTACCTGAGGCGTTCTTAAATAAGGAATCGTAAAATCAATATTTCGTTTTCTATCCTTTGTTATCGTATAACTACAGGCTATTACATCTCCATCTAAATGATTTAATTGTTGATCAATATTATCTAAATTAGAAATAATTTTCACTTCTAATTTTACTCCAATACTTTTTGCATACTCTTTTAACATTTCATACTCAAAACCCATTTTTACCCCTTCCAATTCTGTATATGAAGTAGTGCTATTTTCAGCCAATACAACCATTTTTTTATTGGCTACAATTGCGGATAAGTCAGAATTTTCAGCAGAATTTATATAAAATGAATAACGTTCTGTATTTCGTTTACATGAAACAAAAACTAAACAAATCAAAATTAACAGACTATTTGTAAACCATTTAATCATATGATAGATATTACGTTCTTTCGAACATATTAAACCTTATTTTATTTAACGAGAAAAACAAAATAAAGTTACTCGTCTAAAAATCAAACTATTGAATTGATTATATTTTATTACACAATTTTCCCCTTGCAATTTCGTATTTTTGTGAATCATTTGTTTGAAACATGAATAAAGCACAAACCATAATTTTTAACTTTTTGGATGTTTTTTATCCAATTTTCAAACGTTTTATAGACAAACAAACCTATCATTATTTAGCATGTGGTGGAGGAAATACACTTTTTGGATTAATATTATTCTACATTTCAGAACATTATTTTTTCCATCAAGTAAATGTGCATTTAGGATTTTTTACTATTAAACCGCATATTGCATCTTTTTTCGTTTCTTTTTCAATTACTTTTCCTATCGGATTTTTACTAAGTAAATATGTAGTATGGAATGAAAGTAATCTTCCTGGTAAAAAGCAATTTACACGCCATTTGCTTTTTGTAATATTTAGTGTCTTCTTAAATTATGGACTTTTGAAATTATTTGTCGATTATTTTTCGTGGTGGCCGATGCCAAGCCAAGTGCTAACAACATCCATCATTGTCGTATTTAGCTATATCGCTCAGAAATATTTTACATTTAAATAAACTTAATTCTCGATAGTGAATTACTTTATTAATCAAAAGTTATTTCACCTTCTACTTTCTTCACTTCTTCCACACCATAATCTAAACGTTTAGTAGTCACATACCTAGGCACATAATAAGCACTACCGTTAAATCGATCAATTGTAATTCCTTTAGAAGTAGATGCATGTATAAACTTAATACCTTCCGTAGGATGTATCTCGTAAACAATAGCTACGTGACCTATACGACTTGAACCTGAATTACTACCTTTAAAAAACATTAAATCTCCAGGTCGAGCTTCAGACAATTTAACGGTACGTCCGTATTCTGCTAATCCATAACTAGAATGTATTACATCCATACCAAAATTTCCTAATACATAGGATACAAATCCAGAACAGTCAAATCCTGTAGGTGAAGCACCAGAACTCAAATAGGGAGTTCCCAAAAAGGTTTTTGCAAAACTGAGCATATTATCAACGTATGCACTATTGTTTTGGGGAACCGAATCACTTGGAGATTTGAAATCTAATTTCTGTTTTAACCCAATATCCTTCAACGTATCTTTTTTCATCGCTGTCTGGGTCAATACCAAATTAGGGATGGAAAGATAAAAAATTAAAAAAAATAAAATATAGATGATTGATGTTTTCATTCGATTGCAAAAATATCACTATTTTCACAGCGTAAAACGAAAGCCTTGAATAAAGTAACAACAGAAAATCTAACTAAACTGTACTACACTATTGGTGAAGTATCTGCCATGTTCAACGTAAACACTTCTTTAATAAGGTTTTGGGAAAAAGAATTTCAAGTTATTACCCCTAAAAAAAACAGAAAAGGTAATCGATTATTTACTGTAAAAGACATTGAAAACATTAACAAAATTTATCATTTAGTTAAAGTTAAAGGTTTCACTTTAGATGGTGCAAAAAATTCAATTAAAGCAAAAGAAGATTATTCACACGAAGAAAATGCAGTAGATAATGAAGTGATTATCGAACGTTTAAAAGCTATAAAAACAATGCTTTTAACTTTGAAATCTCATTAATTTACCTCTTTATTGTTTCATCTTCATGGTGTAGACGATTCAGATATTCTAAAGACTCTAAAATTTCTTGCTCAGTAATCTCTTGATTAATTACACTTTGACCTATGCCCACTAACAAAACACACAATATTTTTTGTTTCTCATTCTTTTTATCATTCAACATTAATTGATAAATTTCATTCAAATTTTCTCCAGACAAATCAATGCTTTCGTAGTTTGAAATCATTACTTTTTCAATTTCGTTTAACTCACTAAGAGTTATGAAGTTTTTCTTGAAAGAAATAAAAGATTCAGCTAAAATTCCAAGGGCAACAGCATAGCCATGAGAAATTGGATCTTTTAAATTAAAATGGCCCTCCAAAGCATGACCAATCGTATGTCCAAAATTTAATTTCTTACGCAACCCTAATTCAAATGGATCTTCTAACACAATACCATTTTTAATGGATAATGAAGTATATATATGTTTTTCAGTTAATTCTAATTCAACTTCTTTCAATTTAGATAATTCGTCCCAATGCGCGGCATTAACAATTAAACCATGTTTTAACATTTCTGCAAAACCGTTGTAAATCTCACCTATTGGTAATGTTTGTAAAAATGCCATATCGATATATACCGCTTTAGGATCTGCAAAAACACCTAACTGATTTTTATATTTACCTAAGTCGATTCCTGTCTTACCTCCTATAGATGCATCCACCATCGCAAGTAAAGAGGTTGGAATATTTATAAAGTCTAACCCTCGTTTATAAACTGATGCAGAGAATCCCCCTACGTCGGAAACGATTCCACCACCTAAATTTATGACGATATCTTTCCGTTCAATTCTGTAATCTGTCCATGTGTCCCAAATTTGAGCACATAAATCAAGAACTTTACTATCCTCTCCTTCAGGTATCAAAATTACTTCTGCATCTCTCAGAAAATCAAACGAAGTCAACAAATATTCTAAACAATATTCGTTTGTATTTTCATCCACTATGATAATCTTTCGCGAATTAGCATATTTTGTCAAGATTAAATCTTGGAAAGATGAATCTTCTAAAGATGCTAACTCAATAATGTAGCTATTTGATTTTAAGTGATAGGACATAGTATTGCTATTCAAATATGGAAACAAAATACTATTTATTTTTGAAAGTCTCTATTTTTTAAACTCAATTTATTAAAGAATTAAATAAAATGAAAGTATTTTTGTAGTATGATTACTTTTGACAATACAGAAATTGCTTTTAAAAGCAAAACAGATAAGGATTTAATTCGTGCCTATTGGTTATTCAAAATTATTGCTAACCCAAGTGTAGTAAAATTTGGAAAATGGTTTACGAATCTTGCATTAAAATTAAACCTACCCATTGACGGAATTATAAAGAAAACAATTTTCAAACAATTTTGTGGTGGGGAGACAATAGAAGATTGTGAACAAACAATAGAAGATTTAAGTAAATATAATATTGGTACCATATTAGATTATTCTGTTGAAGGAAAAACAGAAGAAATTGATTTCGAAAAAACAACAGACGAAATTATTGCAACTATACTTAAGGCTAAAGACAATCCTGCAATTCCTTTTGCTGTTTTTAAAGTGACTGGTATTGCAACTTTTTCTATCTTAGAAAAAGCAAATTCGTTAGAAAATGAATTAACGGAAATTGAAAAGAAAGCTTACTTAGGAATTATTAAACGTGTAGAACGAATTTGTACTAAAGCACATGAAAATAATGTTCCTGTTTTTATTGATGCAGAAGAAACTTGGATTCAGGATAGTATTGACCGTATTGCACTTGCAATGATCCGAAAATTTAATAAGGATAAAGCTATTGTTTTTAACACCTTACAAATGTATCGTCATGATCGTATTGCATTTTTAAACAATTTGATTAACGAGACTCGTCAAGGTGATTATCATTACGGAATTAAGTTGGTTAGAGGTGCTTATATGGAAAAAGAACGTGAACGAGCAGCATTAATGAATTATAATTCACCAATTCAAACCACCAAAGAAAATTCAGATAAAGATTATAATTTTGCTTTAGAAATCATTTGTGAAAACATAGATTGTTTAGCGTTATGCGCAGGAACACATAATGAAGAAAGTTCTGAGTATTTAACAAGTTTAATAGACAGATTTTCCATTGATAAAAAATCTGAACGCATCTATTTCGCTCAATTACTTGGAATGAGTGATCATATATCTTATAATTTATCAGCACAAAATTTACGCGTTGCTAAATATGTTCCCTATGGACCAATAAAAGAGGTTTTACCGTACTTACTTCGAAGAGCGGATGAAAACACATCTGTAGCAGGTCAAACCAGTAGAGAGCTTTCTTTGTTAATAAGCGAAAAAAATAGAAGAAAAAAATAAGATTGTGCCTCAACTTCGAAAATCAAAAGAAAAAAAAAGAGCTCTTCTTTATAAAACTTTATCTTTATTCATTTGCTTCATAACAATAAATTCTATCTGGATTTGTTTTTTTTACTCAGATGACACTTTAGATATCGTTTATGGAATACTTACCCCCATATTATATTGTCTGTTTTATTATTCAATAAAAAAAACGCGAAAAAAATTTAAATCAAAAATAAAATCACATATTTACATTCCAATTGCCTATGCGTTTTTTGGAGTTATTTGGTATTTTTTTGCAGGATTTTTCACCTATATGAGTGATAAATTAGGAAGTAGTAAAGAGGATATTTATGAGTCAAATTCGGAAATAATCAATACAATACCAAACGTTCAAGAAAATTCAAAAAACCTATTTGACAAATTAAATGTTAAAACTTTTTTCCTATTCAACCCTAATTTAGCATATCCTTGTAAAGTAGCTGAGGAATTTGAAACTTTATTTACACATCAAAAACACACTGCTACCGTACATCAATCAAAACAACAAACACATATGATAATCATTTTTGTCATTTTGTTTTTAATTCAGATTACGGCAATTTACCTTTCAGAAAACGTAATATACTATCGAATTAAACCTCAAACAAAGGTGAAAAGAAGAAGATCGAGAAATTATCTAAAAATAGACGATGCTTTTATCAATGAAGATAGAGTAAATGAAACAGTTGAGTTAACAAAAAGAACAGAAAACAATTCTTTTCCTAAACTCTAAGAAAGATCCAAATTATCGTATTTCAATAATTCAAACTTCTCCCCATCAAATACTCCATAAGTAAAATAATTAATCCAATCTCCTAAATTAATATAAGTTGCTTTATCCAAGGTTTGAACTATTGGTAAATGTCTGTGTCCAAACACGAAATAATCGACCTTTTGCTTATTCAACAACTCTTTACAGTAATGAACTAACCATTCTTTATCTTCCCCTAAAAAAACTTCGTCTAAATGGCCTGATTTTACCCTACTACGTTTCGATAAAAAATCCGCTAAACCAATACCTAAGTTTGGATGAATAAAACCAAAAAAAGCTTGAATAAACTTGTTTTTAAAGACTTTCTTTAAACGTTTATATCCATAGTCCCCCGGACCTAAACCATCCCCATGTCCTATGTAAATTGTTTGATTATTAATTTTTTCTACAATTGGATTGTAATGAATCTGAACTCCCAATTCTTTCGGAAGATAATCAAAAGCCCACATGTCATGATTTCCAGTAAAAAAGTGAACCGGAATTCCAGCATCAGTAAATTCTGCAATTTTACCTTGTAATCTAACAAAACCTTTAGGTATTGCAAATTTATATTCAAACCAAAAATCAAAAATATCACCTACTAAATACAAGGCTTGGCAATCGGATTTGATTTTATCTAACCAAGAACAAATTTGTTTCTCACGTTCCCGACTTTTTTCATATGTCGGTGCACCTAAATGAAAATCAGAGGCAAAGTATATTTTTTTATTTGGGAGTAATTCCATCTTAAAAACCGAATATACTTTTGAGCTGTGATTCTAAATCTTCCCCTCTTGCGTTTGTTTTAATTATTTTACCTTCTTTATCTATCAATACAGTAAAGGGAATTCCTGTAACTTTATATAATTGTGCTGCTTCATTTGACCACGCTTTTAAATCACTAACGTGATTAGACCAAGTTAAATTATCTCTTTTGATTGCTTCTTGCCATGCAGCCTTATCTTTATCTAAAGAGACACTCATTACCGTAAAACCAGCATCTTTATATTTTTCATATACCCTAACAACGTTTGGGTTTTCTCTACGACAAGGTCCACACCAAGAAGCCCAAAAATCAAGTAGCACAACTTTTCCTCTTAAATCCGATAATCGTAAAGGCTTTCCATCTAATTTAGGTTGCATAAAATCTAAGGCCTCTTTTCCAGGCAATAAAAATGCTAATTCATCGTGTTTCGCTTTGAAATTCATGTAATTTGCTTTCACTAAATTAACCGTTGGAGCTCCATCAAATCCTTTTACAATTTGGTCTACTAACATTTCATATACGTCAAAATTAGCATTAGGATCAAAAAGTGAAAGTAATGGTAAAAGTGCAGGTGAATTTTGATTAACATTGAAAAACTCTTGTTTGTATGCCTCAAACCCTTGAAATATTGGGCCAAACGATTCATTTACAGCTTTTTCTTGTTCAGGATGTTGTTGTAAATAAACTTGTGCAGAATCCTTTTTACGGTTATAATCCTCCATTTGTAAAATGAATTTATTCAATTGAACACTTTCCTCCGAACCGACTAAATTCATGTGGTGAATTAAATTTTTCCCATCTCCATACACTTGAATATTTGCATTTTCACGTAATATTAAATTTACATGTTGATTTTTAGATATTCGTAATACATAAACATCTTTTGATGGTAAATTTCCTTTAAGAGAAAAATTGCCCTTTTTATCCACTTTACCTTTGATTAAATCTCGGTAATTTTGTCCATTATAAAGTGCAATTGCAACTGTATCTTGCAATAAATTAAAAACTGTTCCTGAAACATTAACAGTAATTGGTGTTTGTCCAAAAGAAAATAATCCTAAACACAGACAAACTAATAGCGTTTTAAATTTCATATTATTTACTTTATTAAAGCATTAATTTTTTGTTCTAATTCTTCTCCTCTTAGATTCTTAGCAACAATCACACCATTTTTATCTACTAAGACAGTAAATGGTATGGAATTAAATCCATATTGTTGAACTAATGGTGTCTCCCATTGTAATAAATCACTAACGTGGGTATTCCAAATCAATCCATCTGCTTTAATTGCTCGTTTCCAAGCTTCTTTGTCTTTATCTAAAGAAACACTATAAACGGTGAAGTTTTGATTTTTATATTTGTTATACAACGCAACAACACGAGGGTTTTCCTGACGACAAGGTGAACACCAAGATGCCCAAAAATCAATTAATACCACTTTACCTCTTAATGTACTCAAGGCAATTTTCTTTCCATTTGGGTCCATTAAATTAATTTCAGGAGCAGTCTGTACAGCTGAATTAGTACCTTTAAATTGATTATAGGCATTAAAAATTTGCTCTATTTGCATTTCTAATGAACGTGTAATTGGAGAATGAGGATATTTTTCTTTATAGGCTTCAGCAACCTTTTTTAAAACCTCTAAATTGTTGACGTCCCAATTTTCGAATCCCATGGCTGGTGTCAACGAAGTAGATAACACAATATTTGCAGGGTTACCTGGATTGTTTAACATTTCATTTTTCGCATAAACATCCAAAGGCTTTTTTATTTCAAAAAATTGTTTAATCTTATTTTCTTCGGAAATTGATTTATCATTTATCAAAGCCATTTGTTTATAAGCAAACACATTAAAAATCTGCATGTATTTTGTAATCGCTTTTGTCCATATTGCACCTTTAATTACAGGGACTTGTTCAAAAGTTGCATAATTAGCATGAATCGTAATTTTATCCTTAGGACATAAAGTTAGTGGAACACTTTTTAACTGGTCTTTACCAATTCGAATTTGGTACAAACCAAAACCTTTAATATTTCCCTCAATGTGAAATGAACCATCAACTTCAGTCTGTGATTCTGCAATTTTTATTACTCCTCTTTCACTTTGTGCTTCTACAAAAACCGTTTGATTAGCAGCTCCTAGGACTTCACCATCAATGGTGAAATTTACTGGTAAATTCGATTTTGTTTCATTGGAATCAGAACCTTCTGAACAAGCAAACAAAATAAATAGTGGAATACAAAAAAGTAATTTACGCATGAAAATATAATTTATTAAGCTAATTCATCTAACATTTTACGAAGCAATGGATTTGCCTGTTTTGGATCTGCTTTTCCTTGAGAAACTTTCATTAATTGTCCCATTAAAAAACCTACTAATTGTTTTTCTCCAGCTACATATCGAGCGACTTCCGTTGGATTGTTTTCAATTACTTGTTGTACATATCCTACGATGCTACTTTCATCCGAATCTTGAATAACATTTAATTTTGTTGCTAATTCCAAAACAGAGATGTTTTGGTTATCAAATAAAGCCGGGAAAACTTTGTTTGAAGCAATGGAATAGGATACTTTACCTTCTTCAATTAAATTTACTAAATCTGCAATTTTGTTTGCAGAAATTGGAAACTCAGTAATCTCAATTGCTTGTTGATTCAAATACCCTTTTACTTCTCCCATTAAAAAGTTTGCGGCTGTTTTGATATGATTCGTTTCCTTTAAAATCTCTTCAAAATAAAGTGCAATATGTTTATTATCCACCAAATTTGTAGCATCATATTCAGACAATCCAAATTGCTCAGTATATTTTATATACAATTCTCTTGGAAGTGCTGGCATTTCATTTTTCACTGCATCAATTTGTGGTTGATCAACAAACAAAGGTTGTAAATCTGGTTCTGGAAAATAACGGTAATCGTTTGCCGCTTCCTTAGATCGCATGGAAATTGTCACTCCTTTTAGTGCATCAAATCCACGAGTTTCTTGCGACACCTCTCCACCATTTTCTATTACTTCTATTTGACGCGTAATTTCAAATTCAATCGCTCGCTGTACATTACGAATGGAGTTCATGTTCTTTACCTCAACTTTAGTTCCAAACTCTTCCGCTCCTACTAATCGAACTGAAATATTAGCATCACATCGAAGTGAACCCTCTTCCATATTTCCGTCACAAATATCTAAGTAGCGAACCAATTTACGCACTTCTGTAACGTAATTATACGCCTCCTGAGAAGAACGAATATCCGGTTCTGAAACTATTTCTAATAAAGGTACTCCGGCACGATTCAAATCGACCAGTGTATCATACACATCTACATCATGGATACTTTTTCCAGCATCCTCCTCCATATGTATACGAGTAATTCCAACATTTTTATAATTTCCTAAATCATCTTTCACAACCAAATAACCACCTGTACAAATAGGTGTTTTATCTTGAGTAATTTGATATCCTTTTGGTAAATCTGGGTAAAAATAATTTTTACGTGCAAAATATTGATTGGAAGCGATATTACTATGACAAGCCAACCCTAATTTAATCGCATTTTCAATCGTTTTTTTATTCATCACTGGTAAAGTCCCTGGATGACCTAACGATACAACACTTACATTTGTATTAGGGTGAGCACCATATTCATTCACATCATTGGAATACGCTTTTGTTTTGGTTAACATTTGCGCATGGACCTCCAATCCAATCACTACTTCGTATTTTTCTCTCGTATTTTCCATAAACTATGAACGTGCAATTAACTCACGTAAAATCAATGTCATTTTAGGTTCTTGACGTGAAGCAACTTCAATTACTTCTTCCAAGCTTACTTTTTTAATTTTTCCTGGTACGCCTAAATCCGTAATAATAGAAATTGCGAAACAAGGTATTTCCATATGTCTGGCCACAATCACTTCTGGAACAGTTGACATTCCGACTGCATCCGCTCCTATTGCACGAACAAATTTGTATTCCGCTGGAGTTTCTAACGTTGGTCCTGTCAAACCTAAATAAGTACCCTCCGCAATGCGAATATTATTTTCTTTGGCAATATCTTTTGCAAGTTGAATCATTTCAGGACAATAAGGTTCACTCATATCCGGAAAACGAGGGCCTAATTCATCAAAATTCTTACCAATCAATGGATTTCCAGGGAAGAAATTAATATGATCATTTAAAATCATTATTTCTCCAACAATAAAATCAGGATTTACACCTCCAGAAGCATTACTTACAAATAACTTCTCAATTCCTAACAACTTCATGACACGAATTGGATAAGTCACTTGCTTTAAATCATACCCTTCATAGAAATGGAAACGTCCTTGCATTGCTACTACGTCTTTCCCTCCTAACTTACCAAAAATCAACTTTCCTGAATGGCTTTCTACCGTAGAAACGGGAAAATTTGGAATGTCTGCATAAGAAATTTCATCTATAACTTCAATTTCTTTCACTAATCCACCCAATCCTGTTCCTAAAACGATTCCGACAGATGGTTTTACAGCTGTTTTACTTAAAATAAAATCAACCGATTCTTTAAATTGTGTCAACATAATTTATTATTTCGTCTAAAAATTCTTTTTTTCTATCTATGTCAATTGTAATTGGAACATAACACCATGGATATTTCTCCAAATCCTCAATCGACAGTTGAGATTTAAGCCGCATGTAATCTTTTTCGGTGGTTAGAATCAGTGCGTTTTTATTCTCAAGAGCATCAAATTTAGTGTGAATTTTTTGAATTTCCGATAGACTAAAATCATGATGATCTGGAAAAGCTACTAATTCTACTTTTTTATCTATTTCTAAATATTCTTTAAATGGAAATGGATTTGCTATACCAGTTACAAGAAGCACCTGATTAAACAGACCAACATCCTGACTATCAAAACGAACAACATCCCCATAAAGGATTTTGGAAAAGTAGACTTGCGAAGAACTAACATTCATTTTTTTAATGCAATTATTTTTATCTTTCTCCGATAAATTTTCTGGACATTTCGTTACCACAATGAAGTCCGCTCTTTTTTTTCCAGAACTAAACTCTCTCAAATTTCCGATCGGTAACATCCAATCCGAATAAAATGGTTTTGAAAATTCTGTAAGCAAAATAGACATTCCTGCTTTCACTTTACGGTGCTGAAATGCATCATCTAATACAATCACCTTTGGATGTAGTGTGTTTTCTATTTCTACAACCCCTTGTCTTCTAGATTCACAAACAACTACCGAAACATCTTTATTGAAATTATTGAAATAAAACAAAGGCTCATCCCCTACCATTTCGGATGTGGAAGTAGTATTCACTTGAAAATAACCTTTGGTTTTTCGTCCATAACCACGACTAAGAATTGCTACCTTATAGTTGTTTTTAAGAAAATCAACAATAAAAGCAACATGAGGAGTTTTGCCCGTTCCTCCTATTGACAGATTACCAATCGTAATGGATTTTAAAGGAATCTTATACACTTCAAAGATCCCCCAATCAAAAAATTTATTTCGAAGAAATGTGATGCCCCCATAAATTAAGGAAAAAGGGAAAAGCAGAAATCGTAAGCGATGCATATTGTATTAATTTTAAATTAATACCTATCACATGGTAATAATACTTTCTTAGGAATGGTACTTGCACCGGTATAAATCAAAGAAAATTCAAAGGTTCCTTTACGAGAATTTGTACCAGAACTTAAGGAAGATAGATTTACATCATAACTTAACCCAATTGCATATTTCTTGTACTGAAAACCAAAAGTTGGTATTAATGCATCAAAAATACGAGAAATACCATGACGGTAATGTGCGCCTAAATAATAACTTGTAACAATTTTACTTGAAGTTTGAACCGAAAAATTTGAACCAACTAACAAATCATTTGCATTGGAAGTCCACATGAATAATAACTTAGGAAGCAAGGTAAATTTAGAATTAATCGGATAATTAAGCTCCGTAAAAAATACTTTACGAGCTTTTAATCGCTCGGTGTCATTTTTAAAATAACTATCTTTAGGACGATTAATATGATTGATTGCAAATCCAATTTTTGGAGTTAACTTATTGAATTTCTTAGTCCAACTACCTCCAAGATTCAAATCCCAATAATTTTGAGAAGGTTTAATCTGTGTTTCTGCATTTGAAGTTTTATTATTAAAGTCTCCTGCTAAATAATCCCATTGATTTGGGAAAGTTTGCGTTGAGGGATCAGAAGCAGACATCACCATTCCCGTTTGTAATCCTCCTCTAAAAATATTTTTTCTCCATGTATAACCGTAAGATAGACCAAGTAAAATTTTATTAGAATTAACTGTATATGAAAAAGGATTTCCAGTAATATAACTTACTTCTTCTGCCTGAAACCGATCACTTGTCACTAAAAAACCAGCACTAAACTGATGATTTTTAAAGAAAAACATATGATCGAATGACAATAAATAAGTGTTTATTGGTTGTTTATTTAATTGTCGCCATTGATTTCTATAATTAGCTGTCAAACGAAAATCACCATCATAATCCCCTATTTTTGCTGGATTAAGCAAATGGTCAGAATTATAAAATTGAGATAGGTGAATATCTTGTGCAAAAATGCAGTTAGAACCTATAATTAGAAACAATGCTAAAACTAATTTCATCACCACATTTTAGGATTTGACATGTATGTTTCCGCCATTTTATGGTATTGACCATCAGTAAAACCACAATCACAATTTTCAGGATAATAAGACATGATGTTTCCAACCAAAGGATTGTAATATTGTCCATTTGCGTCTATCGCAAAAGGCATTGTTTTGTAAATAAACTTACAGGTTTTATTTTTGCCTAAATCAACATAACTTCCCATCAACGATACATCTGCAGGAATGTAAGGATCCGCTGGTGTATCCGCTATTCCATCTGCAGTTATTAAGGAATTGGAACCGTCTACTAATTCTGTTGTTCTTGTTTCAACAAATGTGTGTTTTAATCCAAAATAGTGCCCCATTTCATGTACGAGTATTCGATTACTTGTAACCGATTTTTTCTTCACTCTGATGCCTCCAGAAGACATACTACATATGGATCCTAAATCTGCGATTCCTCCGGCAGTAGCATTAATTTCTGTAACATAATAAATATTTATTCGATTTTGTACATTATACGTTTGTTGGACCGTTTTCCAATAATCATCTCTACCAATAGTTGAATGGTCGTAGACAAAATTATCTATGTATCTAAATTCACATACTTCAAAAGAAACACAAATTTTAGAAAAATAAGCACTAACAGAAGCAATGTTAGCAATGATATCAGCTTCTGTAACCCCAGCCTGTCCAAGACTATCTTTCACAATATGCACTACAACCGAAAACTTTTTATCCAAACATGGTAATTGGGTTTTCACTTGAGCTTGAATTGAAAAACCAACAAATAAAAGAGAAAATGCAACAAGTATAATCTTCATCATATTCCTGAAAATGAACTCCAAATATAAATCAAATAATTTAGTTTGTACCGATTTTTTTAAGGAAATAAAAAGTAGAAGTAAAATATTCAATTAACGATTCTAATGTTTTGATTTATACGTTATATAATGTAATTTTATCGCGACTTTGAATAAATTATTTGACACAAATTACATAATTACATACTATGAAAAGTAAGGTTTTACTAAGTTTTTTCTTTTTTACATTTTCGATTTGCTTTCAAGTAACAGCCCAAACAGCTGATATTACAGAAGGTTGTGTAGGAATGAAAGTTCAGTTTTCAGCGCCAAGCTCTGGTAATTGGGATTTTGGCGGTGGAAAAAGTTCTGGTTTACAATTTCCTGTAATCACTTACACCACAGCCGGAACTTACCCAGTTTTGTTTAATGGATCTCCCACTTCCATTATAATCAAAGTATTACCAAAACCCGAAATTTCAATTACCGCTTCTAAAACTAAAGGATGTGTACCCCTTGGAGTAAATTTTACTGCAACTCTAAAACAACCACTTCCTCAAGGAGTTACAATTGATAACGCAAGTATTGTATGGAATTATCAAGACGGGAACAATTCCACTGGAACTTTAACACCTAATTATAACTATACGTCATCAGGTGTAAAAGACTTAGGGTTTTATATGACCTTCAAACAGAATGGTAATACTGCATGCGCTAAAATAGACACCATTTACTCTAAACTTATATCTGCAACAACGAAGCCTATTGTAAACTTTACTCCTTCAGCAACTTCAGCATGTACGCCCCCCCTCAATGTATCTTTTACAAATTCTTCTACTTCCACATTACCGCTTACGTACTTTTGGAATTTTGGTAATAAACAAACTTCAACAAAACAAAATGGAGATCCTCAAACTTATACTTTAATTGGAAAAGATACCGTTACTTTAGTTGTTACTGACAATAATGGATGTTCTGATTCCTTAAAAAAAATCATCAACATCGGTAAACCAAAAGCTAGTTTTTTCGAAAACACAAAAAAAGATACTGCTTGTATATTGAATAGTATAAACAATTTAAGTACATTTTTCACTAACAAATCCACTTCTGGAAATTACAATTGGCAGTTTGATGCTGGTACAACTATTTCTTCCTCGAATCAATTAAATCCTGGTCCAGTTAGTTTTACTACCATCGGAAATCATAAAGTGAAACTAACGGTAACTACCAATGGTTGTGCGGATGATACCACCGTGAATATTTTTGTTCAAGATCCCAAAATTAGTATTGGTATCACCCATTCCTATAGTTGTAATGATACGCTTACCAGTTTTTATAAAATCACCAATCAATCTAATTCGGGACCAGTAGCAACTTATTCTTGGACATTCCCTAATTTTTCTAAAACTAAAAAAGCGGTTCCTACACCTAGTAATGTAAATACAGCCACTCCAAAATGTTTTTACAATACACATGATTTTACCTATAGTGTGCGTGGAATAAATGTGGATACAACGTATTTACAATATGTAACCACAGCAGGTTGTAAATCAAACATTGCATCTACTATGGATACCATTTCAGAAATGTGGGCAAGAATTATTCCTACTATTCATCAAGGTTGCAAGGACTTGAATGTCACATTTGCAGATTCTTCTACATCGCATATGAAATCCAAAATTGATCAATGGATATGGGACTTTGGTGACGGAACAACCCAAACTACTAACTCTAAGTCAACTCCCAGTCATACATACAAGAATGCAGGAATTTATCAAGCATCTTTAATTATTAAAGACAATGATTTTAACTGTACAGACACTTCTTGGAACATTGAGATTCATGTAGGAGATTCATTGCTACCTATTGATTTTACTTTATCTAAAAACACTATTTGTCCTGGTGAAAGTGTTCAATTTACAAATACTACGGATCCTGCAACTGCTGCTAAAATTAGTGCATGGAATTATAGTTCTAATAAGGAACATTTATCCGCATGTTTTCAAAATAAAGACGGATCTTTTCTTTTTAACGATACAATTGGTACACATACAATTACACTCACTGGAGAATATAACGGATGTTTGATAAAAAAAACACATACATTAGATATCAAAGGTCCAATTGCACATTTTGATTATTTACAAGATTGTAAAACACCAAAAATTATCAAATTAGTAAATAAAGCTGAAGGTGCAGGAAGTGTAAAATGGAATATTCAAGGAACAATTATCCCCTCAATTTCAGATACTACGATAGTCGATTTATCTACCATTAATCCTCCTTTGAATTTTGGAGATGTTAGCATAAAGCAGGTAGCTTCCGGTGGAGTTTGCAACGCAGACTCTACAACTTCAACCATACATTATGGAGTAATTAAATCTAAATTTTTGATTGAAGATAACGCAGGTAATACAATTTCGCCTACGAATGGGAAAGTAATTGTTGGAGATGCAAGTACAGGACAAAAATATGTTTTCAATGCAAATACATCTCAAGATATAAATCCGACGGATTGTTATCGAGGGTATACTTTTATCCAAGAAGGAGACAGACCAAGTGAATGGAATTTACCAAAAGATACTTTCTTATTAACCAAGGCTACTCCTAATCTTCCAGATGATCAAATTGTAAAAATGATTACTCGAAATGCAAACAATTGTGTAGATACATCAAAAATAACAGTTCGTATTTTTGACTTAACACCGAAATTTAATACAACAATGAAAAGTAAAATTACGAATGTTGATACTACGATCACATCCGTTTGTTTACCTGTAACGTTAAAATTTGATGGAAATCCAAGTACCGCTGACACAACCATACAAAAATACGAATGGTCTTTCAATGACAATACGGTTAAAAGTGGTGTAAGTGTTAGTAATACCTTTGATAAATCTACATTAAAACATGATAGTATTATAGCAACGTTAAAAATTACGGATGTAAATGGATTTGTAAAAACAAAACAAACGATCATTCCAATATATAAGCCCAAAGCAACGATTACTTCAGTACCAGCAATTAACCCTCTCGATTCAACTGTTTACATCTGTAATAAAGACGCTGTTAAATTCACTGCGTCTTCCACCCAAACATTAAGTTATACCTGGACCTATGAAAACGGCACAAAAACCTTTACGAATGTTTCTAATTCTCCTAAATTCTTTGTTAAAAATGGGCAAACCTTTAGTAAAGAAAATGTGATCATTGATTTTATTGAAACAGCAACAGGTTGCGTTGGTCAAACCGTTAGAAAAATCAATGTGCAAAAATATCCAACACCTATTATTGTTTCAAACATTGTTAATGGAATTGGTTGTGGTAATCCTACATTTAATGGTAACTTCAAGGATAGTGGTTTTTTCAACCCTACGTTTAACCCTCCATGTAATTATGTTTGGAACCTTGATCAAAACATAATTACCTCCAACGCATCCACATCATTAACTTATCCAAAAGGGAACTATACGATTAATTTAGCCTTAACAACCAAATCGAATGGTTGTAAAAAAGATACTTCGATAAATTTCGAGGTCGTTTCTCCAACTGCTGATTTCATTGTCAATAAATCAGATATTTGTCAGGGAGATGAACTAACGTTTACAATGACAAACCCATCGAAAGACGTGAAAACATTCCGTTGGGATTTTGGAGATGGTGTTCTTGACTCATTGAATAGTCCCACAAAACACACCTATAGCTATGTTCCTCCTTCCGGAAAAACAGTTGCTACACTTTTTGTGCAAAATGGTAGTTGTTCTAATCCTTATACAATGGATATTAACATGCATTTTGTTCATGCTGATTTTGCAATTACGGATTTAGGATCGAAACAACAGAATGATACGGTTACTTGTTTAGGAGAAGGATTTAGCTTTACAAATACATCCGAAAATGCAGATGTATACAAATGGCAATACGATAAAGCGACTTCCATTTCAAAAGATGTTGATAGTTATATCTTCCCAACGGTAGATACATTTAACGTTCATTTATTTGTTACAAATAACGCTTATGGTTGTAAAGATGATACCATTAAACAAGTTATTGTGGCTAAGAATCCAAGTGTTATTGGTTTAATCAAGCCTGTTTGTATTGGTAAAGGAGCAATTAAATTAGCAACAAGTGATACGTTGAAAAATCATACCTATTCTTGGTCACCAGCAAACAACAACCCAATAAAAACAACAACCTATACTGTTACTGTTACTGATAACATTAACCATTGTTCAGGCAAAAACGATGTGTTAGCAATTGTCGTAGAAGACATACAACCAATCACTTGGGATACAACCATTATTATAGGAGATAAAATCGCTTTACCAATCGACAATCAACATGGAACTGTCGATTTCACTTGGACACCGAGCGATGGACTAAGTTGTTTACAATGTCCTAAACCGAAAATACAACCATTAAAAGATATCTTATACACCGTTGTTATGAAGGATAATAACAACTGTGGATTTACTAATAATGGTACTTTTAACATCATAGTTAAACCAGAAACTCACCTAAAATTACCTACAACATTTACTCCAAATGGGGATGGAGTGAATGATGTAGTTTATGTTAAAGGTTGGGGAGTTAAAACCCTTGAAACATTTGAAATATACAATCGTTGGGGAGAACTTGTTTTCAAGACTTCGAACATAGAAGAAGGTTGGGATGGTTTCTTTAAAGGAGAATTACAAAACAATGATGTTTACGCCTACAAAGTAATTGGTACTAGTTGGAAAGTGGATCCTACTACAGGAGAAGACACAAAAATGATCAAAGAAGGATATATTCATTTAATGCGTTAAAAAAGAACCAAACCTATGGAAATTCTATTTTGTTCCTCTAACCCAAATAAAACGAAGGAAATTCAGCATAAAGTTGGAGACTACATTCATATTAAAAATTTATTAGATGTAGGTTTTAAAGGAGATATACCAGAAACTGCATCCACTTTTGAGGGAAACGCATTATTAAAAGCACAATTTGGCTTTGAACATTATGGCAGGGCTTGTTTTTCAGATGATTCAGGTTTAGAAGTGGAAGCACTTAACAACGAACCAGGTGTGTATTCCGCAAGGTATGCAGGTGAACCTAAAAGTGACGAGCGAAATATGGACAAGTTGTTATCTAATCTTAACGGAATTGAAAATCGAAAAGCGTGTTTCAAAACCGTTTTAATTTACTTAGATGCAACAGGAGAAAAACATACGTTTGAAGGTAAAGTAGAAGGCACAATCATCGACAATAAACGAGGAGAACAAGGATTTGGATACGACCCTATCTTTGTACCAAATGGCTTTGACAAAACATTTGCTGAAATGAACATGGAAGAAAAAAGTAGATTAAGCCATCGCGCGATAGCAGTTCAGAAATTTGTAACGTTTTTAAACTCCAACAAAAAATAAGCTATTCTTTCCGTAACTCGTCACTTCTATGATTTCTCACTCCACCATCATCCCTATCCCCATCGAAATCGTTTGGAAACATTTCCTAATAAAAATTGCACACCCTGAAAATCTCGTTCCAGGAGTAAGCAACATCGAAATCTTGGAAGAAAAGCCAAACGAAGTCTTGCGCGCCATGGACATCCAAACTCCAAGCGCTCCAAAAATTCGATTTACCGAGAAAATTACATGGAGTCCTTATTGGGTAAAATTCGAAATCATCGACCACCCCTTCCACACAGGATATGTAAACAACCTTGCAGAAAAAATTTCCGACACAGAAACAAAAATTACTTTTACCCTAAACTGGAAAAATAAAGTCACAGGTGAAGATTTTACTATACAAGAAATCATTACGAATGCAGTGAATAAAACGGCGGCTTATATCGTGGAGAAAGAAGGGTGATTACATTTTAAATTGTAAATACATTTTTGTATATTTGATTATACTAAACATTAATTGAAAAGTCATGTCACTTCAATTCATACAAGATAATAAAGGTAATACAACAGGTGTTTACATTCCAATTGAGGAATGGCAAAGTTTGAAAGCTAAGTATAACGGATTAGAACAAAAAGAAATTGAAAATAATGTAGAGTTAGCAACTTGGCAAAAAAACATTCTAGACGAACGACTAAATGATTACTATTTGAATCCTTCAGATGTGATTGATTTTGACAAAACAGTAGACGACATTGAAAAAAGTATATGACCTATACATTAGTGCATAAATTACATGTCTCGCATGACATTCAACAAATTGTAAATTATTACAAAGAAATTTCCCCAAAATTAGCTACTGATTTCTTGTATCGACTTAGAGAAGCTAATAAGCATATCATTTTGAACCCATTAGGATTTCAACTAAAATACAAAAACGTTCGAACGTTAATGTTAAAACAATTCCCTTATCAAATTCATTATCTGATAGATTATAAGTTAAACCAAATTATCATACTAGTAGTTATTCACGCTTATAAAAATCCAAATGATTATTCGATTAGAATGTAGATAATTCGTATATTTAGTTATCTCATTTTCAAGCACGATGAAAAAACTACCTTTCCGTATCACCCTCGACTCCCCTTGTTCGGAGGACCTAAACAACATGCAAGACACATCTTGCGGAAAATTCTGTAACTCCTTTCAAAAAGAAGTCTACGATTTCACGAAACTTTCCGACAATGAAATTTACAAAATCATGCAGGCGAATAATGGGGAAGTTTGCGGAAAACTTACATCTGAACAACTTAAGAATGGATTTACCTTTACTGAAGAAACATATAGCAACACCGCTTGGTTAAAATATGCTGCAAGTATTCTGTTTATGGGTGGAATCACTAATGCGTTTAGTCAAACTGCTATTTGGGAATTTAAACCTACAAAAACAGAACAACAATCAAAAACAACTTCTAATTCAACAACGAAAGATTCAATCAACATACAAGGCACCATTATTAATGCGGTAACAAACAAACCACTCACCTA